>JAKFYL010000234.1 GCA_021730845.1 Planctomycetota bacterium
GGGCCAGTCACTTGCGTGGCCGCTAGCGCGCTCTAGGCGCGCTTCATGCGCGGGATCTTCCCCGCGCAATGCGACGTCGAGCCACAGTGAAAGTGCGAGCCCAAGGCAGTCAAAACCTGGCCCCAGATTCGATGTCGAGGCGCAAACTCGGACGCGCGCGCTTGAAAACTCCCGTTGCATGTCCGCACATGCTCCAGCAAGGGGCGTTGGGAATCGACGCTCCGGCCAAGTCTCAGTTTTGAGACGAACTGAGGCGGTGATCGGGAGCTAGATATTGTGCTTGTAGGATTCACAAACACTACGTACGGTCGCGCAGCCGGGCCGGGCCGCACCTTTGGGGAAGCGCCACGCCCAGCGCGTAGGTCCCCGTTCCTGGATGTTCGGTCCTGCGGAAGGCGTGCCCCGATCTCGGAGGCCGCCCCGCGCCGCAGTCAGGCTGCAGGGCCCAACCGCCTTTGGGGGTGCGCACCACCCCGAAAGGACGCGGGCGCGCTGCGCGGGGCTACTCGCCAAGAGGCATGCAGCTTCTGGCCCAAAGCCGAGCATCACTTTTCGGAGGGGAATACCGTGATCGAAGAAGCCATTGCCCGCGAGAAAGAGCGCTTCTACTCGCGCCTGTCGACCATTCCAGGACTGCAGCCCATGCCTTCCATCGGCGACTGGATCTTGCTCAAGGTGAAGGATCCCAGCGAGTGCGCGCGCCGCGTGACGCGTCGGCTGGTCCCGGGCTTGATCAGCGTGCCCAGGCATGTCGCCGGAGCCGTGCGCGTCACCGTTTCCGATCCCAAGACCAACGAGCGCCTGTTGCGAGCGTTGCGCGAAGCAGTCGCGTAGGCTCTCGCACAACCGCTTCGCCGCGCGCGGCGATGCCCCTGTCCGCAAAGTGTGTGTGCACGTTCTGCGAGGGTTTGGTCCAATCCTCACCATGAGCTACAGCACCTGGATCGTTTGGGCGGCGGCGGTCGTCGCCGGCGCGCAGGGACCGGCCTCTCCAGAGATCACCGCCAGTGAGTTGCGGGCAACCGTAGCGTTCCTGGCCGCGGACGAACAAGCAGGACGTCTGACCGGCACCCCGGAATGTGCGCGCGCTGGGGAGTATCTGGGGCGCGCCTTGGAACGCGCCGGCGTCAAGCCATTGGGCGACGACGGCACATTCTTCGATCACCTGCCCATGCACGAAGTGCGCTACGAATCCAGGCCCAATCTTTCCGCGCTGTCCGCTTCCGGCGACGGTGCCTGGTCCGGGCGCGAGTGGAGCGTGGATTTCGAAGATTTGCAGGGTTCGCCGAGCGCGGGCGAGCTGACCGTGGTCACGGCAAAATCGGCCGCCGATCTGCCCGCCCCCGATCCCAAACTCGGCCGCGAACACCTGGCCCTGCTGCTGGATCTACCCGCGCGCGAGCGCCGGGAAATCGTGCGCCAAATCGAAGCGCAGAAGTCCCGTTTCGGTTTGCTCCTGGTCGCTGGCAGCGCCACGCCGGGCAAGCCGACCAGCCTCGAAATCCCGCGCCCGGATCGCTCCACCGACTCCTCCGAGCCTGCCGCCGCCAGCATTCGTGTGCGCGGGACGTTGCTGTCCGACTTGCGCGCGGGACTGGTGAAAAAATTGCGCCTGGAGGTCGAGGCCAGCGTGCACGAGCTGCGAGCGTTCAACGTCGTCGGCGTGATTCCGGGCAAGGGCACGCCAGCGCGACCGGAACTGGCCAAGGAAGTCGTGGTGTTCAGCGCGCACTACGACCACATCGGCGTGAAACCCGTGCCCGCGACCTCGCGCCAACAACCAAAAGCGGCCGGCGAGCAACTCGACCTGGTACAAAACGGCGCCGACGACGACGCCTCTGGCTGCGCCGCCGTGCTCGAGTTGGCGCAGGCTTTGGCAGCCGCGCCGCCACCGGCGCGCACGTTGGTGTTTTTCTTTGCCACCGGCGAGGAGCTGGGCCTGGTCGGCACGCATGCGTTCTTGCGCGCGCCGCCTTTCGAATTGTCGCAATTCGTGTGCAACCTGAACTTCGAAATGCTCGGCCGCCCCGATCCCAAGGCAGGTGGTGCCGGGGGGCTGTGGCTCACGGGCGATGAGCGCTCGAATCTGGGGGCCATGTTCCGCGAGCTGGGCGCCAGGGTCGTAGCCGATCCCTATCCGGAGCAGCGCTTCTTCGAACGCTCCGACAGCATCGCCTTCGCCCACAAGGGCATCGTTGGCCAGACCCTGTCTTCCTACAACTTGCACAAGGACTACCACGAAGTCAGCGACGAGGCAGACACGCTGGACTTCGAGCACATGCAGGCTGCGGTGGAAGCCGCGCTGGTGTGCGCGCGCGCCCTGGCCGACGGCACACTGGCTCCGGCCTGGACCGAAGGCGGAAAGCCCGAGCCGCGCTAGACCCATTCCTGCTCGTATCGATCCACCCGCAACCAAGAGCTTTCGTCCGCATGCCTCGCTCGTCCCATCGATCCAAGCGCCCGCGCCTATCCGCGGCCAATGCCGACAAGTACGTGCTGTACCAAGAGGCAGTGCAGTCCGCCGACCTCGACACCGCTTTCCTGGCGCGCGTGTACCGCCAAGCGCGCGGACGCGAGGCCTGGCATTTTCGCGAGGATTTTTGCGGTACAGGGCTGCTCTCGTCGCACTGGATCGCGCGCTCGCCGCGCCACACGGCCGAAGGCTTCGACCTGGATCCGGAACCGGTGCGCTGGGGCCTGGAGCACAATTTCAGGCTTGATCCAGGCCAGATGCCCAAGCGGATTGGAAATCGATTCACGGCAGGACGCTACACGGTTCATCTGCAAGACGTGCGCGCGGATTCTTCCAAGGCGAGAAGTCCGAAACCTGACCTGCGCGTGGCTCAGAATTTTTCCTACTGGGTCTTCAAGCGACGCAACGAAATGCTCGAGTATTTCCAGGTCGCGCGCGCCAGCCTGGCGGCGGGCGGCTTGTTCGTCATCGATTTGTACGGCGGGCCCGAGGCTCAAGAAGAGCGCACGGAGCGCCGACGCCTATCAGGCTTCAACTACGTCTGGGACCAACACCGCTACTGGCCCGGCACGGGCGACTACCAAGCACACATCCACTTCGAATTCCGCGACGGCACCAAGCTTTCGCGCGCCTTCAGCTACGACTGGCGTCTGTGGCACCTAGGCGAACTCGAAGATCTGCTCTACGACGCGGGTTTTGCGCGCGTGGATCGCTACTTCGAGGGCTCGGATGCATCCGGCCGCGGGGGAAACGGTATCTTTCGCGCCGGGACGCGCGGCGACAACTGCGCCTCCTGGCTCGCATACTTGGTGGCTTTGCGCTAGCAAGGGCCTGGTGCGGGCGACGCCTGGGGCGCTTTGCCTCACTCGGTTTCGACGTGCTTGGCCGACGCCACGCGGCCTTCGGTCACCTGCATGTCCCAAGGTGTCTGGATGTCGTAGCCGCGCTTCAAGCGTGGCATTTCCAGGCGCACGGCACCGGGAGGCATCAGTGCTTCATCGACGGTTCGTGTGGCCTCGTCGTTTTCTTCGGGCAGCCTTACCAAAACGTATTGCTTGGGATCAGCTGAGAATCCGTTGTGCACGGCCAAGAAGTGCTGAGCGCAATGGTCGCAGTTGATGCGGTAGAAAATCCACGTGGCGTCTACCTGGGCTTCGCTCAGATCGATGAAGCTGGCCAGCGGCAACTCGTCGACCGTACGCCCGATCCAAGTGTCTGGCTCCAATGTCATCCACTCGGGCAAGGCGGGCGCGGGCGGAGCCGCGTCGCCGGGTTGAATGGCGACAGGTCCGCTCAACGGTTCTTGCGCCTGGTCCGCACCGCGCAGTCGCCAAAAAACCGCCGCCACCACAGCGGCCGATCCCAGGCTCACTAGCAGGTAGGGCGCGCGCGGGCGAGCCAGCTTGTTCCAGGGCCGGGTGAGCAAGAGCAGCCCGAGCAAAGTGCCGTCGATGCCCAGCATCACGCCGGGGTGGATGCTGAGCTTGGATCCCATGCAGCCACACGACTTGGCGCCTTGGGCGATCATGACGCCTAGTAGCGCCAGGAACACGGAGTATTGCAGCGCGACCAGCATCCAGCCCACTTGGGGCCTCACCAGCGCGATCCAAACCACGACCAATTCGATCGCGATCGCTAGTCGAAAGAGCTCGCCCTTGCCCAGACCGAGGCTCTTGCCGAAGTCTACGAACGTTGCCGGAAGGTCGCCCGGGGTGCCGAGGAAGAGCTTGAAGAGGGCGCCGATCGCTATCCATGCGGATGCAAGGAAGAGCGCCGAGCGGGAGCCCGCGGCGGAGGTCTGACTTTGGCTTTGCATGGGTAACCGGGTTGGCGCTTTCGAAAGTTCCTCGGTTTTTTTGGTTCGGGCGATCGTGATCTACGGCTGGTGTGCCTCAGCGTTGGGTCAAAGCCGCATCGAGGCAGCCGGCAAAGCCCACGCCAAGCATGCCTGTTCGCCGCCCGTGTCGCAATTCTGGGCACAAGCGCGGATTCCACGCAACCGAAATAGGCCCCCGAGTGACATAGGGGAGCGCCATTTTGGAGCAGCGTCGCGACGGGACTAGGCGCCCCCTCGGCGTGCAACTCCAGCCGCTCGGGCTCAGCGGCTACTGGCGCCAACCTGGCCCGTGCAGGTAGGCGATTCCATCAACCCCCGACTTCAAGCAACTCCATGAACGCAACGCAATCGACCATTTTCCGCCTTGCGGCGGCTTTAGGCCTTCTCGCCCACACAGGGATGTCCTCGCCCCAGACCTTGGGCGAGTTCCAAGGCGTTCAGCACAGCTGGCCCTGGCCCAGTGAGCTGGCGACGCCGGGTTCCTTTACGCGAACCGACTCCGGCGACCTGGATGGCGACGCCGTACCCGACGTAGTCGTACTCGACGGCACTCAGCCCGTGATTCTGTTTGCGGTCGACGAGTGGGTCAGCCAAGTTCCCAGCAGCGTGGTGGCAAATGACTTGGCGGTCGTTCGCGGCATAGCGCCAGTAGCAGTCGACGATATAGCCGTTGTCGGACCGGCCGGCCTTACGCGGCTGTGGTTCGACGCGACAAGCGAACAGTTCGTGAGCGTCCTTGCCGACGCAACCGCCTGGGTAGGAGCCAAAGTCGTGGTGGCCGGAGACGTCGATGGCGATGGTGACGACGACCTAGTCGGCATCGGCGCCGATGGGACTACGATCCTGCGCAAACAGAACAACGTCACTGGGCTAATTTCGCTGCCCAGCTTCGTGACTTCGGCTCAAGCCAGCGACTTGGTCTTGCTCCAGTGGGACCTGGACCTGCCGCTGGAAATCGCCGTGCTGAACGCCAACGGCGTCGAGATCCTCGACGACACCGGAGCCCCCGCGACGAGTTGGACCCATCCCTTGGCGGGCGGGGCGATCACGCGCTTGAAGCAAGCAGGACAGGCGCGCGACCGACTGGCCTGGATCACGGTCTGGGCGCCCCCGGCCCAGCAATTGCTGATGGTGCTTGCGCAGGGCGGAGCCACGGACATTGTCGACCTGGGCGCCCTAGACACGATTGCAATCGAGAACGGCGACTACGACCTGGACGGCGACGACGATCTTTTGATTTCGCACCGCGTGTCCCACGAGTTGGTGTGGCTGGAAAACGAGCGCAGCCCTACCAGCCCCAGCGGGCCCAGTTTCACTGCCAATCCCGACGGGACCAAGCTGTTTCGCGTAGGCCCGCCTGCGACCCAGGCGCCCATGAACGATGCCAGGCCGTTGCTGGCCGATCTGGACTTGGACGGCGACTTGGATGTGTTTTTTCCTTGCGAACAGACCATGTTCTATGAAGTGCTGCGAGGAGAAGCACGCAACGAAGCACAATGGCGACCGACCACGGGAGTCACCGTTTGGCAGGATCCGGCGCCGGGTGTGCCAGCCACTTTGACTTTCCCAATTTCCTCGCCCGTTCAGGCGAGCGCCGCGCAAGACGAGTTCGAAATTGAAATCTGGCGCCGTTCGCACCTGGGGACGTGGCTCGACCAAGACATTGTCAGCAGCACGTATGTCGCACGGCCCGCGTCGGGTTCGGTCAGCGTGACCGTGGCGATCCCTGAAACCAGCGCGGTTTTCGAAGACGTCTACATGATTCAAGTTCGCACCGTGGACCGCAACGCCGCAGGCTTGGTCATCGCACGCGGCACATCTCAGGTTCAGTGGTTCACGACGCACGAGCCCACAGAAGCGGCGATTGATGCGGCCGAAAGTCCTGTTAGCAATGAGACCGTCTGGAATGCTTCGAGCGCTCAGGGCGGTCCTGGCGGCATCAAGTCCGGGACCCTGAGCATCATGAAAAAGGTCAAATATCATGGCGCCGACAAGCGTGGCCGGCGCACGCCACAACCCAAACCGCCTATCAGCGGAACGTAGCCCTGAGGCGACGGCCCCGCACCCAAACTTCGCACCCCAAGTGCTCGAGTGACCGGTGCGCGGCCGACGCCACGACACACGCCCCCCCCAAGAAATCACCTGGTTTTCGGGAGAACGGCCGGATCGGGCAGGCCAAAGAGGCGCGTGTGTGCCCAGTGGAACGGGTGCTCGAACTGCGGCATTTGCGCAATCGAATTTCGCGCCAGGTGCAACGCTTGGACCAGCGGCATCCCCTGAGCGAGATTCTGGTGCAGTGCTGTCGTCAGTGCCAATTCGGAATCGAATGAGACCTCCATCGCCGAAGCCACGACGGCCTGGCTTCCACCGAGTAGGAAGGGCGCACACAGTCCAGTCTGATGCGGATCTCCCGCCCGGAAAGCACCGCTGTTGGATCCGCACACCGACAGCAAGACGATTAGGGGCCAGGACTGGCCGTTCCCAGTCGTAAGGTCTAGGTCCTCGGCCCAGAGCACATCCTGGTCACTTTCCATGCTGGGAAGCACCAAGCCCTGGCTGCGCTCAAGCTCCAGATTCGGCACTCCGTGGACAATGAGCTGCAACAAGAACACGTGCTCTTGATTCAGATCAAACAGTGCCTCGGCGGTGGCCCCAGGCCCGATGCAGAAGGTCTTCTCCCAATCGCGATAGGGCGCGAATAGCCTTTTCGCGCCAGACTCGTCGAACGGGATGTTGGCCAAGGTCGGATAGTCCTTGCGAGTCGACTTGTCTACATCCGTCGTCGCGATGAGCGCAACGCTTGCCACCAGACTTGCGCTGATATCGCGCTGCGCGAGTCCGCAGGCTCCTGGAAACGAAATGGGGTCGTACGTTGGCACCACGTGCAACAGGCGTTGTCCCTTTTCGATCGTGAGGGCTTCAACCGGCAGCCCCTCCATGAGCTCCGCTCCATGGATGGCCAGCGAGCTCCAACCCATCAGCGCCGCCCGAGTTTGTGGCGTTAGAATCTTGTTGGCCAACTCTGCGCTCAAGACGCGCTCAGCTTTGAGCTCCCGAGCAAGTGTTTGGGCGGTCCACTGCTCTTTGGGAGGAGTCAACTTCTGAATCCAATTTCGAACCAAACGCCATTCGGAGTCGCCAAAGGGCAAGATCTCCAGGTGTGCGCTGTAGCGATCCAGCCGCACAACGAGCAAGTGCGTGCTGGAGGGAATGAGCACCAGCGCGCCGCCATTTTCCGAAAGCACGTGTTCCCGATACTGGGCGATCGAAGCTCCATCGGACTGTAGCGCGCGTGGAAACGAACCAACCGCCTGCAGTTTCGCGACGCGCTCCAGACAAGCTTCCGCTGCCTTCGCCGGGCCATGTTCCGCGAGCAGGAGCATGGCATAGCTCACCAAAGCGTCGCGGACTGGTACAAGATACATGCTGCTGACCCCACCTTTGCGAAGGTGCATGTCGGACCACGAGCCAGCGACGCGGTCGAGAGCCTGCTCTAGGCCTAGGCGCACCGTGGAGCGATCGATGTCCTTCGCGGCCGGGTGCAGCGCCCACTCGGTTTCGACGACCGCCAAGCGCAGGAGCACCCAAGGTTGGCTGGACTGACCTTCCTGGATGCTCTCCCATTCGTCACGCGCGCCGCTTAGGTCGTTGCCCAAACCAACCCACGCCTCTGCATCCAGTGTGTCCTCGAGCAGGTGCAAGCGGGTCTTGGCGATCGTGCATAAGATACGCTCGACCGGATTCAAAACGCCTGCGTTCAGTTGCTCTGTCAGTGCCCAAAGGGCCTGATCGAGATCCTTGGGATCAAGCCGGGCCTGCTCGCCCAACGCTTGCACTTTCAGGTTCCTAAAAAGGCTCGAGTTCCGATCAGACAAAGGCGGCTTTTCGAGCTCTCCTTGAACCAAATCCACGGCGCGTCTGTAGTGCCCGATGGCCAGGTAGTGCTCGGCCTCCAAGAAACGCAACTCCAGCAGGTCTTCACGGTCAACTTCGTTCGCAGGGATCTGCTGCGCACGACGAATATCGTTGGAAGCGAGATCCGGAAGTCCTTGGTCAAGTCGTAGGCGACCACGCCTACAGTAAAGGCTCATGGTCAACGCGGCGGTCTCCCAGCGAGACTCCGGCTTGGGTAACGCGTCTTTGGCCTTTTCGAAGTAGGCTTCTGCCGAGTCCCAGCGTTCCTCCAGGCGATCGATGTCGCCCAGGTCCAGGTACGCACGTGCCAGCGAATCCTTGAAGCTAGGCGTCAAGTCATGGAGCGCCAGCAAGAGCGCCACCAAGTCCTCGAGGGTGCGTCTGGCCGCGGAGATCTGGCCCGCGTGGGATAGCCACTGGGCGAGGGCCAGCATCAATGGAGCCTGCACGTGTGGAAGCTTTGCTTCGCTCGCCCACTGCACGTGGCCCTGCAGTTGTGCAATTCCATCCGCATCCGACATCAGCTCAGCGAATTCTTGGGCCAGATCCACGTAGCGCTCGAGCTCTGTATCGGGAACCGGGCCGTTGGCTGAGATCCAACGCCGGAACTCACGTATGCGGATGCTAGCCAGCTCCAGCTTGGCTTCGCGTTCAGCGGCGTTGTCTTCGACGCCAAGCTCGCGCAATTCTTCGACCGCAGCCGTGGCCGCTCGCGCTGGTTCGGATAGTTCGACATCCGGGGGCGGCTGTGGGCCGCAGGCCCAGACCAAAGCGATCAGCGCGCAGAGGAAACCAGCCGTACGTAGACTGCGGGGGAAGTGTCCAGGGTCCCCCTGTTGGCAGCGTGAGCGCTCACGCTCCAACGAATCGCATACGGCCATTTCGCGATCACTTCGTCGGAAGGCTGCCACGCTTGCACGTAAAGCTCATCACTCTCGAAAAGCAGCTCGCCGTCGCCATCTCCAGGCACGGCGGACTCTATGCGCACAGTGTACCACTCCGTGCCCGAAGGCTTGAAATCCCAGACGAAGGAGCCCCAATCCAGCACGTCTCCCTTCGGCGACAGGATCGCCTGATGGCTAGGGCCAAGTGTAATTCTCGTATCCGCGCGTGAGCCAGCCGGCACCAGACGTTTTACAATCCACGTGGCCACCGCGACGGTGGCCGCCGCCGCCGCCACGCGCAGCGTAAAGGAGCGCTTCCAGGCGCTTTCGCGCCTGGGCTTGGCGGCCAGGCGTTCGCGCACGAAGCGATCTACCTGGCCCTGCTGGCGGAGTACGAATTGGCTTGCCTCTCCAGGGAGGGTGCTGTGTGCCTCCGCCAGGATTTCCTTTTCTAGGAGCGCTTCGCGGTCGATTCGCTGGGTCACGGAGAACAGCGCGTGGAACTCGCGCGCGCACTCGGCGCATCGTCCAAGCTGTCCGCGCACAGCGGCATCGGAGGCGCTGCGCCCGGCCGCGAGCACCGAACTCAGCCATTCTTCATGCTCCGGGCCATGGGGGCCGCCGGGCAGGGCGAGATCAGGGGAGTCCAGGCCTGCGTTGCTGTAGTCATTCATGATGCGCTCTCCTGAGCTTGAGGGCCCGCTTGATCGAACGGTTCAGCCAGCATGGCCCGCAGTTGCTTCAGGCCCTTGAAATAATCGGCCTTGACGGTGCCCAGCGACAATCCCAGCTTGCTCGCGATTTGCCCCAAGGTCATCGATTCGTAGTGCTTCATCCGAATCAAACGTGCGCGACCGGCCGGGAGTCGCGCCATGGCTTGATGCAGCAGCTCGGTCTCGTCGAAATCGACGCAAGGATCCGCCTGCTCGGCCGGGTAACTCTCCAGCGCTCCCAACAGCGGCTCGACCACCTGGCGTTCGATGCTGGTCTTGGTCCGCGATGCGCGCCGCAGTTCATTGCGACAAATCCCAAGCACCCACGCGTCGAGCGGACCGCGCCCTTCGTATCTAGCGAGCTGATGCCAGAGCGAGGACAGGCAATTCTGAACCACGTCCTCCAGCTCGAAGTCGTTGAGGATCGAGCCGTTGCGCGAGTTCAGAGAGAAGGCAATCCGGGGCAAGGCATGCATGTGCAATAGGAACCTCTCAGTGGCCTCAGGGCTGCCATCCAAGACCGCGCGCACCAATTTCAGGTCGGGGTGCGGATCGTGGGCTGGGTGAAACATGCTGGTCGCGAGCAAAGCGAATCGGAGGTATCTCGCGGCCGTTTGTCCGGATTAGATGTGACGCGGGAGGCCCTTTCGGTTGCGGAAAAAATCCAAAAAGTTCGTTTCTGGGCTTCCCAACAATGGGCCAGGCTTGGCCAGTCTTCGAAATTTCCGGAAAAAAACGGCAACCAACCTGTCGGCCATGTCACTAGCGCACCTACGGGAATCCGATGCGCCTACCCCCTTCCCAACTCGACGAAGCTGTTCCGCCTTTGCGGGTCCCATTGGGCCATCAAGGCTTGGCCCCCGAGTTCGGTTTCATGGCCGAAGGTGCCCTGGGCTCGGATTTTGCCCTCGCGGACCGCTTGATTGGGCGCCTGCTTCAAGCCATCGAGAGCGCCGAGGACGCGCTGGCGGAGGAGGGAAACCCAAACGTACCAAGGCCCGGGGCCCGGGGAGAACCCGGGGGCCCTTTCCGGGACTCCAGCTCCTCGGCCGCTGATCTGTCGATCGTCTTGCTGCTCGCCCAGGCCGCCGATTCCAACTGCATTCCGGAATTGTCGGTCGCCGGTGAGGTGGGCGCCGCCCTCTGGCCCCCTTTCGCTTTCGGAACCCGCGGCGTGTCCCCGGTCCAAAGGCCAGTGCCGCTCCACGTGGAGCATTTGGACTTGGGGTCGGGCCTGGAAGCGCAGATCCTGCAGGCGCGCATGCTCGATTTGGCCTACTGCCGGCGGTGCGAATCCTCATCAGGTCGGTTCCAGGTGCTTCCTGCAACAGGCCAGGTGGCGGAACACGGCGAGGTGGACTTTGGACGGACTGATTTCGCGCTGCGCGCCGTACGCTCCTATTTGCAATGCATCGCGCGCGCAGAGGATGCGGAGAACTGGGTGGAAACCGCAGCGCCCGAGTCAGAGCGCCGCGGTTTGGAGCAGCCAATCGTGCAAGGATGGTTGCTGCGCGCCTCACAGCTTGCGATCCATGCCCAATTGCCGGAGCCGGTGCTGGATCAGTTGCGGCTTTGGCTGCCACGCGCAGCAGGTGCCACAGCGCGCCGGGAACACCCGGCCTGTTCCTTGAGACTAGCGTATACGTGCCACGTGCTTGCCAGGCCGGAAAGCCGGAGTTTGCTCGAAGCCACGGTGCAGGCAGCTGAGCGCTGCTCGTTCCGGGGGCAATTCGCTTGGTCGCGCGCGCTGTACCGATCGGCTGAAGCTCTGGTTGGGGATCAGGCCTCGTTCGACGAGCGTCACTTGCTGGCGGTCGATCGCAGCTTGACTTGGGCCGAGGAAGCTCAGTTTCGCCTCGGGCTAGGCGAACCCAAGTGGATCTGCTCCAGCATGCTGGACCAATGCGCCAGGGAACTTTCGCGCGAGGGCGCCCCTCCCTATGCCTTCCACCAATTGCAGCAGGTGCGCACACGTCTCTTGCCGCTGGAGTCTGCCGTGGAATGCGATGCAGCCTTGGTGTTGGTGCGCGATGCCCTGTTGCTGCGCTTGGGGCTCTTGGAACGCACGCCGGTGCTGCACTTTTTGGCATCCTTGAGGCTGGAAGCTCCGGAGTTTGCACGACCCCAAAGATCCGCAACGCGTGGCGCCAGCGTCGATTCCGGCCATGACGGCGGAACATTCGATGTAGACGTTTTTCTGCAAGGCAATGGGGCTACCCTCGAGACGACCGCAGTCGAATCCCAAGGCAAGCGCCAGGGCACATGCGATAGCGCGTGCAGCGCTCCCAATCGAGCTGGGGACTTCGGCAGCGAGTGGTATCAGGCTGTATGCCAGTTGTGCGAATTCGTACTCGAAGACTTGCGGCTGTTGATTCGAGAAGACTTGGCTAGCGCGCGCACGGAACTCGCGCTGCTAGTGCACCCATTCCAGGCCCAGCTGGGTGCCCGAGCTGAGTTGCTCGAGGCGGGCGTAGTCGCCTGCTTGCAGGGTGATTTTCGCGCCGGGCTGGCCGTACTTGTACCCCAATTGGGCCACTGCTTGGACCAGGACGTCTTGTGGAATGGGGCCAGCCGTAGCCTAGCGATCTGGCTACTGAGGAGCGCCGATGGGCCGCGCCTGGAAAGGCGAATAGCAAGCGGCGACCCAGAGCTCTTCGCTCAGAGTCGAGCGCAGGGTAACCTTGTGTTGTGGCTCGCGCTCCGGGGCCTGTACGAACGATCGCAGACCTTGCGCTTGCGGAGCGAATTGTTCGCCTGGTCCAGTCGAGATGGTGCTATTCGGATCAGCAAGTAGTGCTAGCCATTCGGCTGCGGTCGCGCCCCTGAGATGGCAACCCAGGGGCAGCGACCCTGGGTTTGCGGTGTTAGCCTCGTCCAGGAGTCAGTTTTTTGGCCTTCACAACTCAAGGAGCAATCCATGCGTTTCACGGTCTCATCCTGTGCAAGAAGATCGTTGGCCGTAGTGAGTCTGCTATGGCCGGCTGCGAGCTTGGCGCGAGCTGGCGAAGTTTGGGTCGTCGCTCCCAGCGGCGGTCAGTTCACCTCGATCCAGGAAGCCATCGACGCCGCGAGCAGCGGCGACATCATTCTCTTGCGTCCGAATCCTGCGGGCTATGCGCCCTTCGATGTTTCAGGCAAGTCGCTCGCGATCCTGAGCGATGCGGAAGAGGCCCGTTTGGTGCTGGGGGAGATGAGTGTGCGCGACCTTGGGGCCAAGGGCATGTGCGCGCTGAGTTGGCTATCGACGAATGGCCAAGGCTTTCAATCGCGAGGGCTGTTCGCCAGCAACTGTCTGGGAGCAGTGCGCGTGCAGGAAAGTTCGTTCGTCGCGCTTGGCAATCCCGTGCCCACGCTCGACAAAGGGATTCAAGCCGCAGAATGCGCCGATTTCGTGCTCTTTCACGTGCTGTCCGTCGGTGGAGGATGGGGCTCGACGACGCATCCTGGAACTGGCGGCCAGGGCCTGAGCGCATCGACCTCCACCATCCATGCAATTGCCAGTGAACTGCGCGGTGGAAAGGGCGGCTCAGGCAACGATGATGAAGGACAAAATGGTGGCGGCGGCGGCAATGGCTTGATGCTGCTCAGTGGACTTGCATCGTGCGTGGATAGCAATCTGATCGGTGCCGCCGGTGGAGAGGGAGAGCCCGGCGATGGCGGGACTTTCGGCTGCGAGGACGGCGGAAACGGCGGCGCAGGCGGGAACGGGGCCTATCTCTTTACTCAGCTCGGGCTCACGACCAAGATCCGTCATACAGGAAGCACCATGCAAGGTGCGCCTGGCGGATCTGGCGCACAGAGTTTCTGCGGTGGATCGAGCGGTAGCCCGGGACCAGACGGCTTGCCTGTCAGGATCTTCGGCGCGGGCACGGAAGTCGCGTTGGGCTCCCCCGCGCGGTACTTGACGGCGAAAACCATAGTGCGCGAATCGCAATTTCTGCAAGTTCGTGCCAAAGGTCAGGTTGGAGACCAGGTTTGGCTGCGCATCGAGCGCTTTGTGCCGAACATGGGTTCCTTGGCCGCGCCCCAATTGGCGAAGCATTCCTTCCTGGGCGTGATTCCTGCTGGCGGAGTGCTCGTCCACCTGCTGACCGTGCCCGAGTTGGGCCCGGGTGTCGAGGGACGCATCCTGCGCCTGAACCCCTTGTTCATCGACGGTGTTGGAGCAAGCCATTCAGCGCCTGATTTCGTGAGTGTGGTCGTGGACTCGGCCTTCTAGGCGGGTGAACCATCGCTCGCGCGCGGCGCTCGGGCCTTGGCAAACGACTTCGACCGTCCGGCCCTGGCACCGGACGGTCGAATTTTCGCTGGCGCTTGGGCGCAAACTTGCGCGCTTCTCGCCGTGGGCGCAGCCCGCAGGCTAGGCTTCTTCGTCCGATGCACGCCTCCGTACACGCCAACAAGCCCGCGCGACTGTTTCTGGTGCTCGGCGCGCTGTTTCTCACCAATGCCCTGCTGGCGGAGTTCCTGGGGGTCAAGATCTTCTCCCTGGAGCGCACGCTCGGCCTCCAGCCGGTGCAGTGGAAGCTGCTGGGCGAAGAGCCCTTTTCCTTCCAGCTCACCGCGGGCGTGGTGCTGTGGCCCTTTGTGTTCGTGATGACCGACATCGTCAACGAGTACTTCGGCAAGCGCGGCGTGCGCCTGCTCACCTTGCTGGCCGCGAGCATGATCCTGTACGCGTTCCTGATGGTGTTTCTGGCGATTCGGCTCGTGCCGGCGGATTTTTGGATTGCCACCCAAGCCGGCGCGGGAGTTCCCGACATGCAGCGCGCCTTCCAAGCCATTTTCGGCCAGGGCCAAAACATCATCGTGGGGTCCTTGGCGGCGTTCCTGTTGAGCCAATTGGTCGACGTCTTCGTGTTCCAGCGCATCAAGCGCGCAACCGGTGAGCGCGCCATTTGGCTGCGGGCCACGGCTTCCACGCTGGTGTCCCAACTGATCGACAGCGTGGTCGTGTTGTATGTGGCCTTCTACGTGTTCGGCGATTGGGACTTGGCGCTCGTGCTTTCGATCTGTGCCGTGAACTACGCCTACAAGTTCTGCATGGCCATTGCGCTCACGCCCGCCGTCTACCTGGTGCACGCCTTGGTCGAGCGCTATCTGGGCCGGGAGCTTGCCAGCGACCTGAAACGCGAAGCCGCGGCGTACTAGCGGCCCTTTCTCGGGGGGGGGCCGTCGCTCTCCAGGGGCCCTGCGCGCGAGTTCGCGGTGACCGTGGCCCTGCTGGGGAGATAATTCCCATCGACAACATGCCTTCGCGCTCGTCCAACAACCAGGGGCCACCCCTCGTTCAAGCTCCGGCTCAGCCACTAGGCCGGCCGGGAGCTGCGTCCGAGGCAGCCCCCGGGCGGACGCCGCCCGAGCGAGACATGACGATTGCCCTATCCCCGATGCATGAGGCCTTGCGCGAGCCGGTCCTGATTGAGCGCGCGCGCGCCGGCGATGCCGCGGCCTACGAGGAGTTGGTGCGGGCCCATTTTGCGCGCGTATTCGGGCTTCTCGTGCGCCTGGTTCATAGCCCGGAAGACGCCGAGGACCTGACCCAGGAGTGTTTCGTGCGCACCTGGAAGTCCCTAGAGCTGTACCGAGGCGACTGCGCGTTTTCCAGTTGGCTGTACCGGATCGCCGTGCACCTGGCCATGGACCACCTGCGCGTACGAGCGCGCAGGGCTAGCCACTTGAACCAAGCGGAGCAGGGTTTGCAGCTCCTCGAACTGGAACAGGCCACGACGCCCTCGCCCAGCGAGGCCAGCGGGGGCAGGGAACTTTCCCGGGCCATCGCCGCGGCCTTGGCGCGTTTGCCGGAACGGTTGCGCACGAGCCTGGTCCTGCGCGTGTTCCAAGGAATGGAGTACGAAGAAATCGCCAAGGTCACGCGCGTGGAGCCGGCTACTTCGCGTTTGCACGTC
The DNA here is from genome assembly GCA_021730845.1 of Planctomycetota bacterium. Lineage (GTDB taxonomy): Bacteria > Planctomycetota > UBA1135 > UBA1135 > JAKFYL01. The sequence goes on from JAKFYL010000234.1 coordinate 15,732, forward strand.
TCGCAGGCGCGCGCACTGCTGTGGCGCAAGCTCTCCAGCTTCGTCGAAAAGGCGCGCGCTCGAGGCGAGCGCAAAGACGACCAAGGCACGGAGGGAGCGCTGTGAAGGACTGCCGGCGCATGCGCGAGCACTTGACGCGCGAGGTCGACCGCGATCTGGGCTTGGAGCGATCCTTGGAACTCGAAGCCCATCTTTCGATCTGCAAGCCCTGCCGGGACCATCGAGCCAGCTTGCTCTTGCTCGAGCGCGCTCTGCTGCAGATGGACGGCGGCAAGGTTCGGCCGCCGGACCTGGAACGCTCGGTGGCCCAGATTCGCGCACGCATCCGAGCGCTTCCGCCGGGTGCGCGACAAGCCGAGGTGCGCTCCATCTCGCGCCTGTGGAAACGTCCCATGGTTTGGACCGCGCTGGCAGCGGCGTTGGCGGCGACGTTCGTGCTCGTGCGCCGCGTTGGGCCCAAGGATGACGCCCAGTCGAGCCTGCATTCCACGCTCGTCGTGGCGACCGATCGAGAGCACACCGCCCCGCACCAGACACCGGACCAATTGCCGGACCAAGTGCCGGACCAATTGCCGGACCAGGCGCCCCCTCAGCCCGATGAGCACGCCCAGTTCGGCGCTGCGCGGCGCGCAGCCAAGGCGCTGATGGCTTCGGCTAGCCGCGAGCGCGACTTTTCCACGGCCTCGCGCCAAGAAGTGGTTCAGTCGTTCGCGCACCTCGAACTCGAAATCACGCGCCGCGTGCCCGGCGCCTTGGGGGCGGGCCTAGATCGATCGGGCTTGCTGCGACTGGCCAGCGAGTCGTTGGGCGGAGCGGACGTGTCAGAAAGCGCTGTAGCGGCGCGCTGGCTAGGCGCGTTCGCGAAAACGGAAGGGACGTCGAGCCACGTGCGCACGCTCGCGCGAGCTTTGGAGCGTCAAACGCTTTTGCCGACAAGCGCTACGCAAAGTTCGAGCTCATTGACGCTTGCGCTCGCCATGGCCTTGGAAGACTGCGGCTTGGGCGGACTGACGGCGCTGGCGCAAGCGCTCGACCAGCCACACGTTGCGCCGGTCGCGGAACGCGCGCTGCGTGCCGCTGGCAGCGAGGCGGCGTTGCCTGCCTTGCAGTCGGCACTCACATCCAAGCCGGAATCGACCAAAGCCATGCATCTGCTCGCCTCGACGGGTGCGCAGGGTCGCGCGGCGCTGCTCGATTTGGCAAGGCGCCGCAAGCTAGATCAGGGACTCGCCTTGGATGCGCTAGCGAGCAACGTAGCTGTGGCTGAAGCAGGTTTCAACGCGCGAGAGTATGCCTCCTTGGCTCTGGAGCTGGTCGACTCCGCGCGCAGCAGCAGTTCCACCGAGCTAGCTATGCTGGCGTTGACCCGCATGCCCGCCCAAACGGCCGAATTTCCGCGCGCCCAAGTGTGTGCTTGGCTGCGCGAGCGCGCTGTACGCGGCGAATGGCGCAGCTTGGTGCCGCCGGCCTTGGCCGCCGTGGGCGGATGCGAGGCAGCTTCCGAGTTGCTCGCGCTGGACCTCGAGGCGCTGGCTCCGGCACCGGCTGTGCGCGCGGCCATGGCCGAACTGCTCGCTCGCTCCGCACCCGGAACATGCCCGGTATCCGCGCTGCTCGAGCACCAACGCGAGGCCCTGGGGCCAGAGCGCCTGGAACACTTGATGGAGCTAGTCGCCGCCAGCGAAGAGCCGCACGCAGTTCAGCCCCTGATGCAGCTCGCCGGCATGGCCGAAATGGACGTGCACGCGCGGGCGCTGGCCTTGCTCGCCGCCGGAGAGCTAGGTAGCGCCGCGGACCTCGAGCTCTTTCGTGCCGGTGTGCGACAAGCGCTGGTTTTTGTGCCCGCCAGCCACGAGCGCTTGTTGCTGGCCGCGGGACTGGTGGCTGCCCATCGCCTCGCCGCAGCAGAAGGCGCCGAGCTACTGCTGCAGGAACACGCCCAAATCGATGCCAAATCCGCGCAGCAAGTATTCGCGCTGCTCGCGGCCATGGATCGCTCGCCGTCGATGCCTTCCCTGTTCAAGTTGGCGCGTCAACTAGACCCCTGGATCAGGAGCCGCAAACGCGACAGCGCGGCCCGGACTTCACTTGGAGAATCATAAATGTCTATCTCGATGCTGTTGTGCGCATGTGCGGGATCGCTTCAGGCGCCGGCCCAAAGCCCAAGCCAGGTGCGGATCTACGACTTGCACGCCATTGCACCGCTGTACGGCGCGTCGGCAGGCGTCCAGTTTTTTCCGTTGACGGATCCCGAGTGGGAGAGTTCGCAAGGCCAAGAACTTGCACAGCCAGATTTCGATTTTGCCTATGAGCTCCTCACGCGCCTGATGGCGCCCGAATTCGACTTGGAAGGCAAGCGCCAGGCGTTGCTCGAGAACGGTCGCATGTTGATCGAGGGGTCTACGGCCGTGCATGAGGGTGTCGCGCGCACGTTGCGCAACCTCGAAAAGGTCTGCGCTGAACCGGTGCTGTTTTCGGTCGATGTGATCGCCTGGCCCGCCGGTCAAGGCGAATGGCCGGCCAGCACCTTGCTCCCCGAGTCCGCGGCTCTGGCGCTGGTCGAAGCGGCGCGCGGATCGCGCGCCGCGCTCTCCAGTTGGCGTCTTGCCTTGCGGCCGGGCGAGATCGGCACGATCGACGCCCGCCAGTCGGTACCGCTGGTCGCGGATTTCGACGTAGAAATCGCTCAATTTGCTTTCATCGCCGACCCAGTCGTACGGACGCAGCGTATGGGCTTGTTCCTGCAGTTGGCGGCGGCTCCCGGCAAATCGGGCACGTATCTGGCGCTCGCTGCCGTCAACAACGAGTGGGCCCAGCCCATGCGCGAATCCAAGCACAGGGTCGGCGGATTGCTGATCAGCGACAAACAAGTCCAGGACTATTCGAGCGAGGTGCTCGTGCAGGCAGCCGACGGGTCGCACCGCAGCTTCGGCTTGAACACCTTCCTGCCCGAAGGCCAAGTGCTCGCCTTGCCCGTGGACTACGAGCTCGAGCGCGGCGGCGTGCGGCAGATCATGCTCGTGCGCCGACTAGGGCCTGCCGGGAAGGCGTCGGTCGTTCTCGAAGCGTCGACGCCCAAGTCGGGCAGGGTGCTGCTTTGGAATCGCTCCGCCAATCTTCCGCCGCGCTGCGTTCTCGAACTTGGCGAAGAGCCGTTGGTGGGCGCTTCGCTGGTAAGCGGTAGCTACGAGGAACTGCCTTGGGATCTGTTCATCGCGCGGCTTCCAGGCGGCGAAGACGCCTGGTCGCCCCTGGAAAGCGGCGTTTGGCTGGCGCTACTGGAGCAACGCTCCACTTCTGCGGGACTGTCAGTGGCGGCGCTAGATGGCTTGCCCAGCGCCGACGAACGCGTGATCCACGTTGACTACGTGCTCGCTGGCCCAAACCTGTCCAGCATCGCACGCGGCGGTTTGCCGCTGCGAGCCGGAGAACCATCGCTGGCAGTCCTAGGCCTCGAATCGACTGCCGTCCGGGATGTGGATGTGGAAGTTGCCAGCAACTCCGCTACGAACTCCTTGGAAGTGCGTTCCGAGTTCGAAGGCTTGCGCCTGTCGCTGCACCCTAGGATCCTGGCCGATGGCGGACTGACTTTGGAGGTGGACGTCTTGGCGAGCATCCGGTCGTCGGCAGACCAGCGCTTCCAGCCGGACCAGCAGGGCCTGTTTGGCGTGGACCAAGTCCGGCACCAGCGCCTGGCCAGCCGCCAAGTGCTGCGCTTTGCTGCCGGCGCGCCCGCCAAAGCCGTGCTGGGCGACAGTGCAAACGGCCTGCAATTGAGCCTGGAAGCCCGCTGGTAGGGATCTAGCTGGCCCCGTTCGCCGGGTAAGAAGCTTGCCTTGGAACACAAGAGTTGCTTTTCTTAAAGTCAGCCATGGTGTTAGACCCAAGCAAATCAAGCGCGAAAGACTTCGCCCGGCCCAGCGCCCAAGGCGGTGTGAAATGCGCCGATTGTGTGCATTTCCGCCAGCGTCTTGGGGATACGCCCTGGAAGCGCAAGTCCGGCTGCTACCACCCCGAACTCCTCGAGCAGAGCCAAACCGACCGCTTCCTCAAGGAGCAGGTGGTTCCTGGCAATCACGAGAAGATCAACTTGAAAGGCGACTGCGCCAAGTTCCAGGCCCGAGCGCCGCGCCAGAGCCTCGTGCAGCGACTGCTAGCCGCGCTGAAGACCTAAATCAGGCGCGCCCTAGACCCAGGCCATAGCCGCCGCTGACCGGCAGCGTGGCGCCTGTGATGTAGTCTGCACCCGGCGAGCACAGAAACGCGATCACGGCCGCGACCTCTTCCGGCCGGCCGGCGCGTCCCAATGCGGTGTTCTTTTCGATCGCTTGCAAGTATTCGGGCGCGATCGAGCTGCGCACGCGCTCTGTTTCGATCACGCCTGGTTCCACCAGGTTGACGGTCACCGTGCTGCGGCCCAGCTCGACCGCCAAGGAGCGCACCATGGCCGTCAAGGCCGACTTGGTGGTCGCGTACACGACCTGCTCGCGCGCGCCGAAAGTGCCGGCTATCGAACCGACGAAGACCATGCGGCCGCGTCGGCGCGCCTTCATGCCCGGAATCAGGGCCTTGGCAAGCAGCAGCGGCGCGAGCACGTTGACCGCCAAGAGTCGCTCCATCTCGGGTGGGGGGACCTGTTCCAGCGGCGCCAAGGAAGCAAAAGCCGCCGCGTTGGAGATGAATACGTCCAGCTCGAGGAGCGCTAGTTTTTCCAGCGCTGTGGGGGCGGGGCATTGCAAGTCCAGTTGGCAGATGTCCGCCCGGCGTCCCAGGCCTTGCACCTGCGTGCAAGTTCCCTGCAAAGCGTTCGCATCGCGCCCCAGGGCGACGATGTCCATCCCTTGCCGCGCAAGCTCCAGGCAAATCGCGCGCCCGATGCCGCGGCTTGCGCCCGTGACCAGGGCGCGCGGAGCGCGGGGCTGTGTTTGGGTTGCTCGTGCATCCATCTTTGTAGCTGCGCCGGCGCCGCTCCCATGCCAGGATGCCCCGCGTGCCGAAGGATTCTAGCCAAACAGAGCCCCGCGCTTGGATGCTGCCCTTGCCGGGCGAGCTCAAGTGCGTGGCGGTGGCCGCCCTGGCGTTCTTCGGCGTGATGCTGTGGTACTTCCCGCTGCGCTCGCTGCGCGACGCGCTCGCCGCCGAACGCAAACTCTCGGATCTGCCCTGGCTGTTTTCCGCGACCTGGCTGGGCATGCTAGTCGTGCAGCCGCCCTTCGCGGCGCTGGTCGCGCGCTGGCCCAGACGCCGCAGCCTGGGGACCGTATTCCACACGACAACGGCTTGCTTGCTGCTTTTCTACTGGCTCGTGCCTAGTTCGATCGGTGCCCAGAGCCAATGGATGGGCGCGGTGTTCTACGTCTGGTTGAGCGTGTTCAATCTGTTCACGATTTCGCTTGCCTGGGCCGTGTTCACGGATTGCTTTTCGCACGCGCAAGCCAAGCGCGTGTTCGGCTGGGTGGGCCTGGGAGGCACGTTGGGAGCGATTGCTGGATCGCGCGTGGCCCAGTCGTGGGCCGATTCCGGCGGCGACCCTCTGCAGCTGCTCCTGTTTTCCGCCCTGGTGGTCGAGCTGGCCTGGCCGCTGCTCGCCTGGATCCTGCGACACCCCATGCGCGAGCCCGTTGCCGCGGCAGCGGGCGCAAAGAGCGCGCCCAAGGGACAGCTTCCGGCCCACGAAGCCGCGCTGGGAGGCGGACTTTGGGAAGGCGTGCGGCTCACGGTCTCGAATCCCGTGCTGGCCCTGATTGCGATATTCATGCTCACGCAAACGGCGGCCTCGGCGTTTCTCTACAGCGAACAACAAGCCTTGGTCGGGCTCGAGTTCACCGATCGCGCCGCGCGCACGGCCTGGCTCGCGCGCACCGAGCTTTGGGGCCAAGTCGCCACGCTGACCGCCCAGGTGTTCGTGACGGGCCCTTTGCTTTCGAGCCTGGGGGTACCCATCGCGCTCGTCTTGTACCCGCTTGGGTCCATGCTCTTGTTCCTTTGGCTCGGGCTGAATCCGGGACTCGCGGCAGTGTTCGCGGCCCGCGTTGGCATGCGCGGACTCGACGCCGCCTGCTCGCGCCCGGCGCGCGAAACGTTGTTCTCGCTCGCCTCGCGAGCCGGCAGGTTCAAGGCCAAACCGTTCCTGGATACGTTCGTCTACCGCAGCGGCGACGCGGTGGGGGCCTGGATGTTCCGTTTCGGGCAGCAGGCGATGCAGCTTTCGCTGCAAGCCCTGGCCTTTGCGGCCATCCCCTTGGGATTGGCCGGCATCGCTGCGGCGCTAGCTTTGCGGCCGCGCGTGAAGGAACTGACGCGGGACAAGCAGACCTGAACGCCACAGCGTTGCGCCAGGCGCGATCCGACTGACGCGCTTTTCTGCGTGAGCCTCGAGAGAATTCGGGCCGAGACTAAATGTGCGGCCGAGTCAGGTTGCGGTGTCCGTCATGGGTCACCAGGACGTTGTCCTCGATGCGCGCGCCGCCGAAGGGGGCTAGGCGATCGATCAGTGCCCAATCGAACATGTTCGCATCGGCTCCCGAGCGTTTTTCGCGCAGCAGCATCTCGATGAAGTAGATGCCCGGCTCGATCGTGAACACCATGCCGGCTTCGATGGTGCGCGTGGTGCGCAGGAAAGGCGAATGGCTCGGCGGCGCAAGGCGCCCGCCGCCGCGCGCTTCTTGGTGCCCGCTGACGTCGTGCACCTGCAAGCCCAGGAAATGTCCCAGGCCGTGGGGGAAGAACGGCGCGGTCAGACCGCGCTCGAACGCTTCTTCGCCGCCGAGGCGCAGGACCCCCAGGGCGAGTAGCAAGTCGCCGATGCGTACGTGCGCTTGGCGCTGCAACTCGGGATAGGCAAGTCCCGGGCGCACCAGTGTGCACAGCACTCGCTGCAAATCGTCGAGGCCGCTCACCAGTTCGCGAAACGTCGCATCGGCATCGCTGGCGCACCACGTGCGCGTGATGTCCGAGCAGTAGCCCAAGTGGCGCGTGCCCGCGTCGATCAACAAGACGCGTCCGCGCACGCCGCGGCGCTTGCCGGTGTAGTGCAGGATGGCCCCCTTTTCGTCCAGGCAAACGATGCTGGGGTAGGCCAGCTGGTCTTCGGGGCAGTGCGCCGCGCCGACGAACGCATGGTGGATTTCCAGCTCGTCGGCGCCGCGCGCGAAGGCCTCGCGGGCGACGCGGTGGGCTCTGCCTGCGACTGCCGAGGCTTCGCCCAGGCAAGCGACCTCGTAGGGCGTCTTGAAGCTGCGATCCCAATCCATGCGCGCCAGCAAATTGGGCGGATTGATCTCGGAATCCAGGAAGCCATCCTCGCGCGCCAGGCGCGGCGCGTCGCCGACGAAGGCCACGCTCTTGCCTTTGCGCTTGACCACGTCGAAGGCCTGCTTTTCGCCTGACACTTCGTGGATCTCGAACTCACCGGCCCAAAACGGTTCGCCCAGCGGCGCTTGTTCGTACCAATAGTCCTCGGGCGCAACGCGCACTAGCTGCGGGCGCTGGCCACGGCGCAAGTACAAGAGATGGTGCGGGCCGGAAAGCGGCAACCAATGCGCGAAGTGGGGCGTCGAGCGGAACGATGCGTCCATGTCGTCGGCGTAGTAGCGCATGGGCGTGCCGCTGGAGATCACCAGGCCTTCGAACCCGGTTTCGTCCAGGGCTTGTTCGAGCCGTTGCCGGCGGACCTGGATGTGCTGGGCGAAGAGTTCGACTTGGTTTTCCATGGTCGCGGCCTAGTGCGCCGCAGGAGCGGGGGAGTCGGAATGGCTGAGCATGCGATTCATGGGCTTTACCAGCGCAAACATCACCAGCGACATGACGAAACCGGTGCAGGCTACCGCCAGGCACAACGTAGGCAGCGAGAGCTTGTCGTAGTACGAAGCCGTGGAACCGCCCAGGAAATTGCCCACCGAAGTTCCCAGGAACCACACTCCCAGCATCTGCCCTACGACGCGTCTGGGTGCCAGCGTGGTCATGGCCGAGAGGCCCACCGGCGACAAACACAGTTCGCCGATCGTGTGCAGCAGGTACACGAAGAAGAGCCACAGGATGCCCACCCGGTGCCAAGCGGGGAAATCAGCAGCCTGCCCGGCCTCCTTGGCCTTGGCGATGACTTCGCTCACTTGGGAGACGCTGATGGAGTTAGCGCCCAAGTCGACTCCCACGCGTGCGGCGCTGGCGCGGATGGCCGCGCCGTTGTCCGCGACGTAGCTGGACCAATCGCTGGTGAACAGGCGCGCCCCGCCCACGAGCCACAAAAAGCCCAGGCCGACGAAGAACAGGCCGATCGCGAACTTGAATCCGTAGGACGGATTGCGGCGTCCCAGCCAAATCCATAGCCAGGAGAACACCGGCGCCAAGATGATGATGAATACGGCATTGGCCGACTGCCACCACGAGGACGGGAAGCTGAATCCGAGAACGGAGTTGTCGGTGCTCTCATCCGCGAAGATGGTCAAGGTCGAACCGGCCTGTTCGAAAATGCCCCAAAAAATTGAGGCGGCCAAGAACAGGATGGCGATGACCATCAGTCGTCCGCGCTCCGCTTTGGTCCAAGTGCCCGTGCCCAGCAGCCGGTAGAAGAAGGCCACCACCACGGTGAACAGCAGCACCGCGTAGGCGTTGTTGATGTTGGCCTTGGTCATCACGCCTGGATTCGTGCGGCCCAGAATGACTAGGCCAACGATGGCAGCCACGGCCACCACGGCCCACACGCGCAGCGTGCGCTGGCGGCCTTTCCGGTCGGCTTCGTCGCGCACGGGCGCGGGATGTGCTCCAGCGCTTTGCAAGTGGCGTCCGGTCCATAAGTACTGCACTAGCCCCAAGAACATGCCCACGGCCGCTGCGCCAAAACCCCAGTGCCAGGCGTTGGCGGGATTCATGCCAAAGCCCTCAAGCCTGGCGCGCCAAGCGGGATCCTGCGCCAAGTAGCCGCACACCAGCGGCGACGCGAAGGCGCCGATGTTGATGCCCATGTAGAAGATCGAGAATCCGGAATCGCGGCGCGCGTCCTTGGCGCTGTACAGCTCGCCCACCATGGCGCTGATGTTGGGCTTGAGCAAGCCCGTGCCGATCACGACGCACGCCAATCCGGAATAGAAAAACGTCAAACCGTGCAGTGCCAGAAGGATGTGGCCGATCATGATCACCACGCCGCCGTAGAACACGGCTTTGCGCTGGCCCATGAGATTGTCCGCGAGCCAGCCTCCCGGAATGCAGGTCAGGTACACCAGCGAGGTGTACATCGCGTACACCATCCCCGATTCTTCCTTGCTCATTCCCAGGCCGCCGTCGGCAACGGAGGCGAGCATGAACAGCACTAAGATCGCGCGCATGCCGTAGTAGCTGAAGCGCTCCCACATCTCGGTGAAAAAGAGCGTTGCTAGGCCGCGCGGGTGGCCGAAGAAACTGCGATCGGTGTTGGTATTCATGGGTCGCTCGTGGGGGCTGGGGCGCTGGGTTAGCGGAGCGGTCAGAGGTTCTCGAGCACAAAACGGCCCATCGCGCCGTACAAATGCGCGCGCTGTTCGGCTTGTCCGACGTGGTGACGGTTGCCTGGGTACAGCATGAGCTGAAAGTCCTTGCCGGCTTTCTGCAAGCGTTCTGCGAGCATGTGGCTGTTTTGAGGGTGCACGTTTTCGTCCATGCTGCCGTGGATCAGGAGCAACTTGCCCGACAGATTTGCGGCTGCTTCCAGCACCGAGGAGCGCTTGTAGCCTTCCGGATTGGCCTTGGGAGTGTCCATCAGGCGTTCGGTGTAGATCGAGTCGTACAGCTTCCAGTCCGTAACCGGGGCCCCGGCGATGCCGAGCTTGAAGCGCTTCGAGTGCGTCAAGGCGAAGGCTGTCTGGTAACCGCCGTAGCTCCAACCCCACAGGCCCACACGGGCGGGATCGACGAAGCCCTTGGCCAGCAGCCAATCCAGTCCATCCTCGATGTCCGACAATTCTTGTGTGCCCAAGTTGCGCCACACCCCGAACGTGGAAGCCAGGCCCTTGCCGCTGGCCGAGCGATTGTCACACACCCATACGACTATGCCGCGCTTGGCGAGCTCGTGGTGGAACAAGCGGTCGAAGTTGGCCCATTGGTCGCGCACCTTGGGTGCGTGCGGGCCGCTGTAGATGTGGCACAGGACCGGATACTTGCGCGCAGGGTCGAAATCGGGCGGCTTGATCAGGTACGCATCCATCTCGAAACCGTCGCGCGTCTTGGGGCTGTGGAATTCGACCGCGGTCAGGCCCAATTCCTTGGCGCGCGCATGGTCGCCGGTGGCCAGCGTGCGCACCAGCGATCCATCGGCGCGGCACAGGTCGACGCGGCCCGGATCGTTGAGCGAAGAAGTCGTGTCGACGAAGTACTCGAGGCTGGGCGAGAAGTTGATCGCGTGCACTCCCGAGCCGCGGGTCAAGCGTTCCATGCCGCCGCCGTCCAGCTTCATGCGGTAGAGCTGGGATCCTTTGGAATCGTCTTTGTCGCAGTCGAAGTACACCCAGCCTTGCTTGTCGATGCCGTGAAGCTCGTCGACCTCGAACGGGCCGCTGGTCAAGGCGCGGTCAAGCGTGCACGTCCAGGTAGCGCCCGCTTCGACGGAGTACAGGTACAGGTGCTTGTAGCCAGTGCGCTCGGAGAGCCAAACAAAACGCCGGCCGTCGTCGAGCCAGTGCGGAAGTCCTTGGGGCTCGGTCCAAGTTTCGGTTTGGTCGCGCAAGAGCACTTGGCCCTGGCCGTTGGTGGCATCGGCCACGAGCAAATCGAGCCAGGTCTGGATGCGATCTTGCACCGCAAACACCACGCGCGAGCCATCCGGGGTCCAGCCCACGCGCACGATCAAGGTTTCGCCGCCGGCATAGCGCGACAGGTCGACCATGCGCGTTTGGGCGGTTTCTACGTCCACGATTGCGAGCTTGGCTATCGGATTGGGATCGCCGGCCTTGGGATAGCGCCAGGTCTCGACCTTGGCGCGGACTGTGCGATCGTCGACGAGCGTGAACTCGGGCACCGGACTTTGGTCCAAGACCAAGTAGGCGATGCGCCTGGAGTCCGGCGACCACCAGAAGCCCTGAAAGTTGCCGCGGCCATAGACCTCTTCCTGGTAGACCCAGTCGAGCCGGCCGTGCAACAAGTCCTTGGTTCCCGCGCTGGTCAACGCGCGCGCAGGTCCGCCGCCGACGGGTACGACGTGGATGTTGAAGTCCTTGACGAACGCAACCTGTTTGCCGTCCGGGGAGAGCTGTTCGCCTACTTCCTGTGCGTCCGGGTCGCTGGTTAGGCGCACCAATGCAGCGTCCGTGCCAGCCCAGTAGTACAAATCGCCGGAGTGCGCCACGACGTAGCTTCCGTGCTTGGGATCGGGCAACAAGTCCTCGCGTGCGGCAAGGGCCTGCGCTTGTTTGGCGTCCAGGCCGGGTAGGGCGGAGAAGGCTTTTGCGGCGAGCTCTGGATCGCGCAGCACCGCGGTCTTGGCGCTGCTCGCATCCACCTTGACCAGTGCTCCGGCATCACCGCTCTTGGCGGCCGTGATGTAGTTCGAGCCGTCGATCCAGGCTTTGAGCCCACCCCAAGCGGGACGCAGTTGCGTGCCCAGCTTGGTCAACTCGGCTGCTAGGGGGAGTTGCTGCTGGACGCCGGCGGCAGAGGGCGATTGCCGGGGCGCGCGCGCCTCTTGCGGCGCGCGACTTGAGCCAGATGCACAGCCCAGCGCCAGCGCCAGACCGGCTGAGAGGGGAACGGAACAACGCCAAACGCGACCAAATCTTGCACAAGCCATGCGCAGGAAGGTATCGGCCTGGGCTCTTTGGCGCCACTGCTTTGGGCCAGCCCGCGTTAGGCTCTGTGCCCATGTGGTGCACCCTCCTCCTTGTCGCCTGGGCTCAAGCCGGGGCGGATACCTATTCCCAACACTTCACCGAGCGCGCACTGCGTTTCGACTACTACCACAGTGGCCCGCGGGGGGCCGAGCAGATCAGCCCCGATGCCCTGCGCCTGGAGGGGGCCTGGCCGGGCAGCCGCACGCAACTGGTCGACCGCACGAACATGGGCAAGTTCACCTTCGAGGTGATCGACCGCGCCACGAACGCGGTGCTCTATTCGCGCGGCTTCGCCAGCATCTACGGCGAGTGGGAAACGACAGCGGAGGCGAAGACCATCTCGCGCTCGTTCCACGAATCCCAGCGCTTCCCCCAGCCCAAGTTGCCGGCCCAGGTCGTGATCAAGAAGCGCGCCGACGACGGAGCCTTTCGCGAGATCTTTTCCTGGAGCATCGATCCCAATGGTCGCTTCGTGGATCGAAGTGAAGTAGCCAAAGTCGGGACCGTGCGCACGTTGCACGAGGGCGGCGACCCGACGCGCAAAGTCGACCTGCTCGTATTGGCCGAGGGCTACACGCAGAGCCAGGCCGACAAATTCGACGGCGACGCTGCGCGCCTCGTCGGAGCGTTGCTAGCGACCGAGCCCTTTGCGCGTCGCAAGAGCGACTTCAACGTGCGCACTTTGATGCTTCCCAGCGCGGAAGCCGGTATTTCCAATCCGCGCAAGGACGTCTGGAAGAATTCGCCGCTTGGTACTTCGTTCAACGCCTTCGACAGCGATCGCTACGTACTCACCTACGCCAACCGCACCCTGCGCGAAGCGGCGGCGCAGGTTCCCTACGATGCACTGATCGTCTTGATCAACGAGCGCAAGTACGGTGGCGGCGGCATTTTCAATCTGTGGGCTACCTGCACGGCCGACACCGAGCCCGCGGCGTACGTGTTCGTGCACGAATTCGGCCACAGCTTCGCGGGGCTGGCCGACGAGTACTACTCTTCCCAAGTCGCCTACGAGGAATTCACGCCGCCGGGGGTCGAACCCTGGGAACCGAACGTGACCGCGCTCCTGGATCCCGCCACGCTCAAGTGGCGCGACTTGGTGGAGGCCAGCACGCCCCTGCCCACGCCCTGGGATCAGACGGCTTACGATGAAATGGACCTGGCCTACCAAAAAAAGCGCGCCGAGATGATCCGCGCCAAGGCCAGCGAAGCAGACTCGGAAGCCTTGATGCGCGAGGTCAAGCACAAATCGACCCCGTTCCTGGCCGCGCAAACGCATGCTGGCCGGGTGGGAGCTTTCGAGGGCGCGGCCTACGAAGCCAAGGGCCTATACCGCCCCGAAGTCGATTGCATCATGTTCACGCGCAATCCGACGACCTTTTGCCGAGTCTGTGAGCGCGCGCTCGAGCGCGTCATTGACCTGTACACTCGCTAACCATGGCCGCTATGAAGATTCCTTCGCCCTCCGCGCGTGTCGCTGCGCCCTACCTGGATGCCTTGGCAGGCAAGGATCCGCTCAAGTCCATGGCCAAGACCGCTCGTCGGCTCGAGCGCTTGCTGCAACGTTTCAAGGCCACCAAGTCCAAGTGGGACCAACGGCCGTCGCCCCAAAAGTGGTCGATCAAGCAAGTCCTGAATCACTTGGCCGATCACGAGGTGATCCAGGGGGCGCGCTGGCGCATGGTAGCGGCCATGGAGAAGCCGCCCATCGCAAGCTACGACCAAAACGCGTTCACGGCGGCTCAGGATCTCAAACGAGCAAGCGCCAAGGATCTCGTGCGCGCTTTTCGCCAGGCACGCGAGGCCAACTTGGCGTTCCTTGCGCGCCTTGGTCCCAAAGTCTGGGAGAAGAGCGGCATGCACGCCGAGCGCGGCGAGGAAACCATGGCCGACATGACCTGGCGCGCGGCTGGGCACGATCGCATCCACGAAGCGCAGTTGGCGCGCACGCTGGAAGAACTGGCCACAGCCAAGGCGCGTCCCAAACGCCGCAAGCAAGCCAAGGCACCCAAGTCCAAGAGCTAAGCGCAACATGGCCAAGAAGACCCGCGGCTACGTTCACGGCTTCACGCGCGAGGAGCAAGAGCGCTTGGTGCGCCAAGCTCGGTTTCTCGAACCGCACGTCCATGTGCAATTGCCTTTCCGGCGCTGCCAACGCTTGATCGAAGTCGGCTGCGGGGTGGGGGCCCAAAGCGAAATCTTGTTGCGCCATTTTCCCGATGTGCGTCTCACCGGAATCGACCAGTCGGCACCCAACTTGCGCCGGGCCGAGCAACGCCTAGGCAAGATCCCCTGGGCCAAGGGACGCTTCGAAGGCGTGCGCGGCGACGCTTCGCGCATGCAATTCGAGGCCGACACGTTCGACGGTGCGTTCTTGTGCTGGATCCTGGAGCACGTCGCCGATCCGGAGCTGGTTCTGGCGGAGACGCGCCGGGTCCTGCGGCCCGGTTCGCCGATCGTGGTCACCGAAGTCCAGAACGCGACCTTTTTCCTCGACCCCTATAGCCCCAGCACCCTGGCCTATTGGATGGCCTTCAACGACCGCCAACTCGAACTGGGCGGAGATCCGTTCGTGGGGGCCAAGCTTGGCAATCTGCTGCAAGCGGTCGGGTACCGCGACATCGACACGCACGTGCACACGATCCACCTGGACAATCGCAATCCGGGCGAGCGCGCGGAGTTTCTCGAGTATTGGAGCGAGCTCCTGCTGTCGGGATGCGACGGTCTGCTCGCTGCCGGCAAGGTCAAGCGTGCAACGATCGACGGCATGCGCGAGGAGCTGCGCATCGTCGCTCACGACCCCAATTCGGTGTTCTTCTATTCGTTCGTCCAGGCGCGCGCCCGCGTCTGGTAGTGGCTTTCCTCCTTCCGTTCCCTATTCGTTCTTGGCCTATGTTGTTTTCTCTTCGCGGGTTTCTTGCGTGCTGTGTTTCGATCGTGGCCTGCACCGCCTTGGCGGCCGGTCAAACCAAGTTGCTCCGTTTCCCCGACGTGCACGGGGACCGTGTGGTGTTTTGTCACGGCGGGGACCTGTGGACCGCTTCGAGCACGGGTGGACTGGCCCAACGCTTGACCGCCCATCCGGGCATGGAAGTGTTTCCCAAGTTCTCGCCGGACGGCGCCTGGATCGCTTTCACCGGTCAGTACGACGGCGACGAGCAGGTCTACGTCATGCCTAGCACTGGCGGTCAGCCGCGCCAGCTCACGTTTTACCCTGCGCGCGGCCCCTTGCCGCAGCGCTGGGGCTTCGACAACCAGGTGCACGGCTGGACCAGCGAGCAGGCACCCGGAGGCATGCGCGTCTTGTTCCGTTCCATGCGCGAGGGCTGGGACTTGACCGACACGCGCCTCTACACGGTTTCGCCCAGTGGCGATTTGCCTAGGGTCTTGGACGTGCCCGTTGCCGGCGCCGGCGATCTTTCGCCGGATGGAACCAAGCTGGTGTACTCACCGTTGACGCGCGATTTCCGCACCTGGAAGCGTTACCAAGGCGGTTGGGCCCAGGACTTGTACGTGTTCGACTTCGCCACCCGCGCACTGACGCCGGTGGCGCATTCGCCGCGCACCGAACGCGACCCGATGTGGATCGGAGAGCGCGTGTACTTCGCCTCTGACCGCGATGGGACGCTCAATCTGTATTCCTACGACACGCGTTCTTCCGCCGTGCAGCAGCACACTAGCAGCAAGACCTGGGACGTGCGCTGGCCCAGCCGCGGCGAAGGTGGACAAATCGTCTACGAATTCGGCGGCGAACTTGCCATTTTCGACACCCAGACCGGCCAGATTCGCACGCTTTCGATTCGGGTGCCCGATGACGGCTTGAACACGCGCCCGTCGATGGTTTCGGCGGCCGAGAACATCACCAGCTTCGAGCTGAGCCCCAAGGGCGAGCGCGCGTTGTTTTCGGCGCGCGGCGAGGTGTTCAGCGCGCCGATCGAGCACGGCACCACGCGCAACCTGACGCGAACCGTAGGTGCGCACGAGCGCGCCGCCGAGTGGTCGCCGGATGGGAAGCAAGTGGCTTTCCTTTCCGATCAAACGGGTGAGGAAGAAATCTGGACCACCGCCCAAGACGGCTCCAGCCCGCCCAAGCAACTGACTAAAGGCGGCACGCAGCGCCGCACGGGCATCAGTTATTCTCCGGATTCCAAGTGGATTGCTTTCTCCGAGAAGAGCGGGTGGATCAAAATCGCCAACGCAGCGACTGGCGAGATCATCGACGTGGCGCGGGACTTGGCGGGCCAAACGGGGGACTACTCCTGGTCGCCCGATTCGCGTTGGCTGGCGTTTGGCATGCACGGCGAGAACGGTTTTGCGCGCATCGCCATTTGGAACCTGGAAGCCAAGCGGCTGCAGACGGTGACTTCGGAGCTGTTCAACGCTTACGAACCGGTGTTCCACCCCGGCGGCAAGTATCTGTACTACCTCTCGGACCGCGAGTTCGCGCCGCAACTGACTGGTCTGGAATGGAACTATGCCGTGTCGCGCTCGACCATGGTCTTCGCCTTGGCCTTGCGCAAGGACGTGCCGCACCCGTTCCCGCCGCGCAGCGATGAAGTCGGTCAAGGCAAGCAGGACGATGCCGCCAAGTCCGACGATTCCAAGAGCAAGGAACAAGACAAGGGCAAGGACAAGGCCGAGGACAAGGCCGAGGACAACGGCGCACCCGCTGCCGAGCCGATCGAGATCGACTTCGAGGGCCTAGCCGAGCGCGTGTGCGCCGTGCCCATTCCGGCCGACAACATCCGGGCCCTGATGGCCACGGACAAGCACTTGGTCTACGTGGTGTCCGGCGCCAACTACTACGGCCGCTCCAGTGAGCGCGAGGACGCGCTGATGATCTTTTCCCTGGAGGACCGCAAAGCCGAAGCGTTGGTCGAAGGAGTCGGTGGCTACGCGCTGAGTTCTGACGGCCAGAAGATCATGGTGAGCAAGCAGGGCAAGTTCTCCTTGCTCGACGTCAAGTTGGGCGGAAAAGACTCCGGCAAGGAGGTCTCGACCGCGCAGCTGCGCTGCGAGCGCGACCCAAGGCGCGAATTCTCCCAGATCTTCGCCGAGGTGTGGCGCCGCTACCGGGACTACTTCTACGTGGACAACATGCACGGTTACGACTGGAAGGCTCTGCGTGCTCAATACGAAGGGCTGCTCGAGCACGTTTCGCACCGCGCGGACTTGAACTACGTGCTCGGCGAAATGGTGTCCGAATTGAACGTCGGTCACGCCTACGTCAGCGGCGGGGAGTGGGAGGTGCCGGCGCGCCCCGGCGTGGCCTTGCTGGGCGCGGAATTCGAGGCCGATCCGGCCTCCGGTCATTTCAAGATCGCGCGCATCCTGCCTGGTCAGAACGAGGAGGAACGCTACCGCTCGCCGCTGCGCGATATCGGGGTCGACGTCAAGGAAGGGGATTTCCTCCTGGCCATCGACGGCGAGGAGCTGCGCACGACCGACAACCCCTACCGCCTGCTGCGGTACAAGGATGGCCGCACGCTGGAACTGACGGTGTGCAAGACTGCGGACGGTAAGGATGCGCGCAAAGTGCAAGTCCGGCCGCGCCGCAGCGAATCGGACTTGCGCTACCTGCAATACGTGCTCGACAACAGGGCTCGGGTCGAGCGCTTGTCCGGCGGTCGTTTGGGTTACATCCACATCCCGGACATGGGCGAAGACGGCATCCGGGAGTTCATCAAGTGGTACTACGGCCAGGTGCGCAAGGAAGGCCTGGTGGTCGATGACCGCAACAACGGCGGCGGCAACGTGTCGCAAATGCTGATCGAGCGCTTGCGCCGCAAGCTGCTCTCGACCGGATTTGCGCGCAACAGCGAGTTCACCGACACCTACCCTGCGGTCGTGTTCACGGGGCCCATGGTTTGCTTGCTCAATGAAAATTCTGCTTCCGATGGCGACATCTTCCCCTGGATGTTCCGCGAGGCGGGGCTCGGCAAGCTGGTGGGCAAACGCTCCTGGGGCGGCGTGGTCGGAATCAGCGACCACGGCCCCTTGATGGACGGAGGAACGGTTTCAGTCCCCGAATTCGGCAACAACGCGGCCGATGGATCCTGGGCCGTGGAGGGCCACGGCGTGGAGCCGGACATCGTTGTGGAGAACGATCCCAAGTCGATTCTCGAAGGCCGGGATCCACAACTGGAAAAAGCCGTGGAGTTGTTGCTGGCGGACTTGAAGACGCGCTCGTCGGCGCTTCCCAAGCGACCGGCGGCGCCCGTGAAGCTGCGCTAGGTCGCAACGGGCCGCCTGGCGGAGCGTGGCTGAGGATCTCTCTAGGACCGCTGGAACGCCGGCGGCCCTAGAGGCCCTTAGCCGTATTTTTTCACGGCTCTGGCCGTGTTCTTTGCGCTTCGGGGGCACCCTAGGCCTCCGCCCTGGTGGAACCAGGAGGCGGAATTACACTGATGCACCTCGTTTCCCCATACCCCCCAGACTTCTCTCTCCAAAAAGAAGTGAAACCAAGAGTCATGAGTACCCTCAAGAAGCTTCTGTCATTCGCCGCAGCCGGCACTCTCGTCGCTGCCGCTTCGGCCCAAACCGCGGGCGACCTGGCCATGATCGGTTGGACCGACAACACGACGCCGGATCAGTTCGTACTGGCTGCTTTGAACACGATTCCTGCCGGCACGGTCGTGTATTTCACCGATAACGGTTGGGACGACGTCCTGAACGTGTACCGCGGTGCCAGCGGCACCAACCAGGAAGGCAATGAGGACATTTGCAAGTTGACCTTCGTCAACGCCGCTGCCGCGGGCCAACTGATCACGGCCTATGTGGACACCGCAGACTGGACCTGGGACACCACCAGCGTGATCAACGCTGGCTTCCCCGCCAACTTGTTCCGTCCGCTCGCCTTGGCGCAGGCCGGCGATCAAGTCTACGCGTTCACCGCCAGCGATCCGACCAACCCGATGATCAGCGTGACGCAAAACTTGTTCGTACTCGACGACACAGGTGCCTTCGAAACCGCCACGAATTCAAACCAAGGCAACGTTGCACCGGGATTGACCGCCGGCGTGACTGCGATCACGTTCACCCAGAACGGCACGGGCCAGAATTTCATGGGCTTCAACACGTCGACGCTGGCATGTGGTGACAAAGCCCAGTGGCTGGCTGCGATGGCGGTCGATCTCAACTGGACGTTTGGCGCTTCCGGCGTTCTGCCCAGCGGAACGATTCAAGTCGGATGCGGCTGCACCGGCTCGGTGTCGACCTACTGCGTTTCCCTGATCTCTTCCTCGGGCTGCACGCCTTCGATCAGTTCGACCGGCGCTCCTTCGCTGGCGAACCCCACGGGCTTCTCGGTCACGGGCAGCAATCTGGAAGACAACAAGAACGGCATCATCTTCTTTGGAACCACCGGCCAAAACAGCGCGCCCTTCTTCGGCGGCACGTTGTGCGTGGCTCCCACGCTGTACCGCTTGCCGGTCCAGGGTTCGGGTGGGGTCGGTACTTGCACGGGTTCGATCAGCAACACGCTGGCCGACTATCTGGCCCACCCCAGCGGCGGATCCCTGGTCATCGCCAATCAAGTCGTCAACAGCCAAGTCTGGTTCCGCGACCCGTTCGCTGCGCAGACCGTAGGACTCACCAACGGGCACGAATTTACGGTTTGCCCGTGATTTGGATCAACTGACGCGAGTTCCTAGTACGAACGACCGTCAACGGATCGATTTTCTTTGAGGCCGCGCTGCTTGGAACTCCAGGCCGCGCGGCCTCGACTTGTTGTCTGTCGCTTGAGGCCCTGGTGGCAGTTTGCGTAGGCTGAATGGCATGGAACCACGCATCGACTGGTACTACCACCGCAAGGGTTGAATGAGCTGCACCAAGGCCGACGCGCTGCTGGCGCGAGGGGGCCACACCGCCCGTGAGACGGTGAACGCCAAGAAGACCAGGATTGGTCCCAGGGACCTCGAGCGCGTGCTTGAAGGAGCCAAGCGCGTCATCGCTTCCAAGGGCGCGAACGTGCGCACCTTTGACCTGGCCAAGATCGATCTGCAGGACAAGGAATTCTTGGCGGCCGTCATCGGCCCCACGGGCAACTTGCGGGCGCCGACTTTGCGATTGGGCAAGACAGCCTTGATCGGATTCCACCAAGAAACTTGGAAAGAACAACTGGGTTGAGCGCACCCGATTCGAACTTCGAGGCGCTGGATCCACAGCGCGCGTTGCCGCTGATTCGAGCTGCCGCACAACGTCTGCGGCCGCATGCGCGCCGAACGCCCTGTGTGTATTCCTACACTTTCAGCGAGAGTTCGGGCGCGGATGTGTGGCTCAAGCTCGAAAACTTGCAGCGCACCGGCTCGTACAAGGTGCGCGGCGCGCTCAACAAGCTCTTGGGCATGGGCGCCAAAGAACTCGAGCGCGGGCTCGTGGCTGCCTCTGCCGGCAACCACGCCCAAGGCGTGGCCCTCGCGGCCAAGCTCGTGGGGGCCAAGGCCACGATATTCATGCCGCGCACCACAGCCCTGCTCAAGGTGCAGCGCACCGAGAGTTACGGCGCCCAGGTCGTCTTGACCGGAGACAACTACGACCAAGCGCAGCAGGCAGCCGGGGCGCACCGCGACCAATATGGATCTACGCTGATCCATCCCTATGACGATCCCGAAGTGATCTTGGGGCAAGCGACGGTTGGTTTGGAGCTGGCTGAGGAATTGTCCGAGCTGGATGCCGTGGTCGTGCCGATTGGAGGTGGCGGACTCCTCGCGGGCATGGCCCTGGCGCTCAAGGCTTTGTGCCCCAAGGTGCGTCTGATCGGCGTGCAAGCATCCGGCGCAGCGCCCATGGTGCGTTCCTTTCAGCAAGGCGTCCCGGTAGCAGTCGAGAATCCGACCACGCTGGCCGAGGGCATTCGCGTGGGCAAAGTCGGTCGATTGACCTTTCCCATCGTCAAACGACTGGTCGACGAATGCGTGTGCGTGGAAGAGGACGAATTGATCGAGGCCGTCGTGCAGACGATGGAAAAGAGCAAGGTCGTTGCCGAGACCGCAGGCGTCGCGGCCGTGGCCGCCCTGATCGCGGGCAAGGTCCCGAGCGCACGCAAAGTCGCTGCGGTCATCTCGGGCGGCAACATCGACCTCAATACCCTATCCAGAGTGATCGAAGCCGGTTTTGCACGCACGGGTCGTACGCATTTGGTGCGCCTACGCATGCCGGACCAACCGGGCGGTCTGGCGCGTGTGCTGGACGTGATCGCGGGTGCGCAAGGCAACGTGCTGGACGTGCAGCATTACCGCAGCGGTTGGAATGTTCCCGTGGGAACGGTGGACGTCGAAATCCTGATCGAGCTACGCCGCCCGGGGTCCGCGGCTCAAATCGACGAGCTGCTGCGCAGCAAATTCCCCAGCTAGGAATTCCTGCTGGGTTTCGCCTAGGCTGCTTGGCCTAGCGCCAGGCTGCGATTGCGGCCCGCCTGTTTGGCCGCGTACATGGACTTGTCCGCGCGGCGCAGGGCGTCTTCTGGGGTGGCATCGCCGGGCTGCAGGGTGGCGACTCCGGTGCTGATCGTCACACGCAGCGAGGTCTGGCCGTAGGTGATGGTTTCGCCTTCGACAGCCGTACGCAGGCGCTCGGCGATGCGCATGCCGATGCCTGCATCGGCTCCGGGGCATAGGACCACGAATTCCTCACCGCCCAACCGGCAAACCAGGTCCATGCGCCGCAAGCTGCGCCGCAGTACACGGGCCGTGCCTTGCAACACCGCATCGCCGGCATCGTGGCCGTACGTGTCGTTGACCTGCTTGAAGCGGTCGATGTCGATCATGAGCAGCGACAAGGGTTTGTCGGAAGCCCGCGCTCCTTGGAACTCTTGACGCAGCCGGTCCATGGCGTGCCGGCGATTGGGGAGCTCGGTCAAGGGATCGGTGATGGACGCCAGTTCGAGCTTGCGGGCCAGTACTGCTAGCTGCGCCAGCGCCGTTTCGCTTTGTTTGCGCTGGAGTTCCAGTTCGCGGTCCAGGCTTGCAGCGCGGGCCACGGCGCGCATGCGCGCTGGCAGGGCGCCGGCTTGGAGCGGCAATTGCAGCACTTCATCGAAGCCTGCATCGAAAGCTTGGACCACACACGCGTTGCGCTCCGGACCCGCCAGTAGCACCAAGTGCATGCGGCCTTGGGCGGGGCTGCTGCGCAGCGAGCGCGCCAAGGCGATCACGCGCGCCGTATCCAGGCGCGCATCGCACAGAATGACCTGTGGAGCCGATGCGACCGCGGCTTGCAGTGCCTGCGCGCAATCCGGAACCTGACGCAAGGCATGGCCGCTGGCCGCCAGTTGCGCACGGATTTCGGCGGCCAGGTTGTCTTCCGGCGAGACGATCAGTATTTGCAGCACCGGTGACGGCGCGCTTGGTTCCTCGATGGACTGCATCGGAGTGCTGGCGGCCGACCCCGTCGCGCTTTGGGGCGGGGCTTTCGCCGGCGCGACACTTGGATGGTTCGGGCTAGCGGCCGGTCGAGGCGCGGCTGCGCCCTCTCCGCTAGGTGCGTTGCGGGCCAATTCCGCCTGGGTGGAAAGTTCCCCCAGCCGTGCCACGGCGCGCACCTCCAGCTGCATGAGCCCGCTCCACTCTTTGTATTGCGCGGCAGCCTGGGACCAGAAGTCGCGCAGGTTCTCGCCGCTGTAGTTCATGGATTGCACGAAACGCGCCACGCGGCGAGCGTGGTACAGCGCAGCGGCCGGTCCATCCTCGAGGCGCCACAAGAGCGCCCCGCCGATGCAGCGCGCCAGATCCATCAGGCGCAGCATCGAGCGCGCGCTTGGTTGCAGATTGGCTGGTTCGCTTTGGAGCAAGTCGAGTTCCGCGAACGCCCACTCACCCGCCAAAGCAAAGAACTCCGGCAATTTCCAGTCGCGCAAGATGGCCCCGGCCAGTTGGCGCCGATCCGTGGCGAATAGCTCGCGTTCCTGGCCGATGAGCGTGGCGCGGTCCATGCCGGCGGAACGCTCCAGCAGCTTGCTATAGCTTTCGCTGTGCGCGCTGGCCAAGGCCAATCGACCGATGTCCGTGACCAGGCCGCAGGTAAAAGCCTCGGCCGGATTGGGCGTGGGTACGAATCGCGCGCCCTGATTCGTTGCCAGCCATCCAGCTGCCGCGGCCGTGGCCAGGCACTCGGCCCAGTAGGCGTCGTAGGGGAATGCCGTGCAGCTTCCGGAGCGGTTGCCGGACACCAAGGTGAAACCCAGCGAAACGGAAGTCGTCGTGCGCAGGCCTAGTCGCAGCACGGCATCGCGCGCCGTGGTCACCTCGCGCACTCCCGTCATCAAGCTGGAGTTGGCGAGCTTGATCAACCGGCCCGTCAAGCTGGGATCGGTCGAAATGACGGAGATCAAATCGTCCATGCCCGCGGACTCGTCCTGGGACAATTTGAGCACCACCAGCCCGACGCCCGCGGGCGAGGGCAAGCGTTCGGTCAATTTCAGTTCGTGAAAGTTCACGTCAGACCATGCAGGCGGGCGCTGGGAGTGGTGACGGAGCGCTGGGAGAACGCATGCCGCGGCAAGGCGGGCGTGGGATAGGGGGCGATGGTCTTGGACTGGCAGTCGGTGACTGGCAAGCGCACCAAGAAGCGCGCGCCCGTGGCCGGCTGGGGTCGGTTTCCGCCCAGGATCGAACCGCCATGGGCGCGCACGATGCTCTGGGACACGGACAGGCCCAAACCGGTTCCCCCGTTGTCGTGGCGCGTAGTAAAAAACGGTTCGAACAATTTCGGCAAGACTTCGGGTGCTAGCCCTGGCCCTTGGTCGAGGACTTCGAATTCGATGCTGGGCCCACCCGACTCAGTCAGCCGCGCGTCCAGCTGAACCAGCGAACGCGCCGGAGCCGCGTGCAATGCATTGGCGATCAGATTGGCGAGCACCTGCTCCAGCCCGGCGGGATCGACTTGGATGTGGGGCAGATTGGGAGCACTGTGCCACTCGAGCCGTACCCGTTGCCAGCGCGCCTTGGGAGCGAATCCACGCGCCACGCGTTCGAGCAGGGCCGCAGGGTCGATCCATTCGCGCCCGGCTGGCCGCGCGCTCGCAAGCGATGTCAAGTCGCCGGCGATCGTTCGGCAGCGCAGCGCCTGCTGTTCGATCACGGTCAGCGCTTGCGTGTCCTCGGGCGTGCTCGCGCGCTCTCGAAGCAGTTGCGCATACCCGAGAATGGCCGTCATGGGCGATGCGAGTTCGTGGGCCACGCCGGCGGCCAGCGTGCCAACGGTGGCCAGCCGCTGTGCCCGCGCCAGGCCACTTGCTAGCGCCGACTGCGATACTTGCTTGGCTTCCGCGGCGAGCAACTGGAACTCGAGGCGAGCTAGCAACATCGCAGCGCCAAGCAGAGCCGCGCACAAGAAACGGGCCTGGAAGTGAAGTGCGAGACCGAGATCCGGCAGCAAAGCGCCGGCTCCCAAGACGCAGCTCGCGGCCCCGAGCACCAGGAGTCCTAAGTTCGCGCGCACAGCCGGCGTGCCGTACTGTCGCGCAGCGCGAGCGCCGCTCCATGCAACCCACGCGGCGAAGGCGCACGGGCTGGCCACGGCGAGCGCGGGCAGGCTAGCAGCGTAGTTCGCCTGGCCACTTCCCGCTGCGAACACGGGCAGCAGCGGCGTCGCGAGCAGCGCCCAACTGGCCAGGGCAGCAAGTAGGTACGACCGCTTTGGAAGTAGCCGACCAGTCGCCGCACAGGCGCTTTGCACCAGGCACCACGCTGCGCCAAGAGTCAGAGCTTGGTTCCAAGCGGCCAAGAGGAACTGCAACGACTCCTCTTGCGGGCAGAGCGGGAGCACGGAAAGCGCCAGCAACCGGACCGCGCGCATCTCAGGCGCGAGTCCAGGAACGGCTATGCCGCGGCGACTCCAGGAGGGGAGGCACAGGCAGAGCGCAAGCAAAGCGAGCACCGGGACGTTCGGGTCCGGGCGCGCGCCTTGGAGGACAAGAATTGTTGGGATCGAGAGGGACACATCCATGGGCGGATTGGTCCCGGGGGGGAGAGGGTGCTGCTTCTTCGGTCGCCCTAGCCCTGCGCCTGAATGGGGGCCCAAAGGCCGGCGCAAGTCGGCTCCCGGGGGCGAGAACTGCAGCTAGCCGGCACGGCGCGAGTCTCTGCCTGTTGCGTGATCAAAGGGGTATCCGGGGAGCAGGGACAGTAGCATCGTGCAAATGAAGGAATCCTCGCTGCTGTGGTCGGTGCGCCTCGTTTGCGCCGCGTTGCTCGTACTGATGGTCGTTCGAAGCCCGCTGACTGGGTCCGAGAGCGAAGAGCGGGAGGGCGCCGGCAGCGCCCTCTACCAATGGGACACGGCCTGGCCGAAGCCCGAGGCGGCGGATTTCGGCAGCACCCACGGGGGCGTCGCGGTGGACGCGCAGGGCCGAATTTTCTTGTGCAGCGACACGGCTCCAGCGGTGCGCATCTTTTCCGCGCAAGGCGAGCGTTTGGGCTCTTGGGGCGAGGACTTGGCGGGCGGCTTGCACGGTATGGCGCTAGTGCGCGAAGGGGAGCGCGAGGTCCTGTACCTAGCCCACACCGCGCGCCATGAAGTGCTCGTGGCTTCGCTCGAGGGAGAAGTCCTAAGACGCATTCCTTGGCCGCAAGCTTCTGGGCTGTATGCGACACTGGACCAATACAATCCGACCTCGGTGGCCGTGGCGGACGACGGCATGGTGTTCGTTGCCGACGGCTACGGGAAGTCCTACGTGCATCGCTTCGACGCCGGCGGGCGCTGGTTGTCGGCCTTCGGCGGGCCGGGCAAGGAAAACGGTCAACTGAACACGCCCCACGGCATCGCCATCGATCGGCGCCAGTCGCCGGCCACGTTGCTGGTGGCCGACCGCGAGAACGGGCGGCTGCAGCGCTTTGGCTTGGACGGCAGTTTCTTGGAAGTCATTCAGGTTCCGTTGCGCCGACCCTGCGGCGTGGCAGTATTCGAAGGTTTCGTGGCCGTGCCGGATCTGGCCGGTCGCGTGACTTTGATCGGAGCGAAGAACGAGCTAGTCGAGCATCTGTTCGACAATCCAACCCCCGAGCTGCGCGCGAACAACGGCGTGGGGCGCGAGTTGTGGAAGCAGGGAGAGTTCATTGCGCCCCACGGCCTGGCCTTCGATGCCAAGGGCAACTTGTACGTGCAGGACTGGCTGGCCCTGGGGCGCGTGACGCGCCTCTTGCGCAGTGGGGTGCGAGCGAGCGAAGCCCAGGAGAGCAAGTGAAAGTCGGCCGCGTCTGTTTGGTGGCGCTGTTGACGCTCGGATGCGCGTGTTCCACGCCAAACCAAGGAGCAGCAAACGTCCATCCCGCGAGCGCCTCGACGGGCCCCAGTACCAGTCGGGGAGATAACGCCACCACGACGCAGCACATCGAGGCCCTGCTCGACCGCTTTCACTTCGCGGCAGCGGCCGCCAATTCCAAGGCCTACTTCGAGTGCTTGGCGCCGGAAGCGATATTCATAGGGACGGACGCCAGCGAGCGCTGGGACGTAGCGGGCTTTCGAGCCTATGCCGAGCCCTACTTCTCCAAAGGTCAAGGCTGGACCTTCGTGCCGACCAAGCGCTACGTCATGCTCGCCGCGGACGGCCAATGCGCCTGGTTCGACGAGCAACTAGCCAACGAAAAGTACGGCCCGACACGCGGCAGTGGGGTGGTTGTCTTGCGCGACGGGAACTGGCGCATCGCGCACTACGT
>JAKFYL010000181.1 GCA_021730845.1 Planctomycetota bacterium
GCGCATCGCGCGCGGCGGCGCGCAATTGAACGAAGATGGCTGCCACTTGGGCCGGCGCCAGGCCCCCATCCAGCAGCACCTGGCGGGCGCGCTCGACGGCTTGCTCCGATTCCGGCGCCGCGGCTGCCGGATGCTCCGGTTCCTCGAAGAACATCAGCTCCAGTTCGGACTGCAGGACGCGCACGACGCCGCGGCGCGCCAAATGCGCGGCCTGGGCGTCCTTGCGCAAAGCCGCCAGCAATTTCGCGTTGCGGAACGCCGCCATGGCGCGCGAAGCGCAATACAACTGATCTCCGATCGGGTACACGCGTCCCACGAGCACGTCGCCGACTTCGACCGGGGGCAGAAACCTCGATTGCACGAGCGGCACTTCTCCCCCACCAAACAGATCCCGCGCCCAAGCGCCTTGGCCCGCGCGCACGGAGGTGACTTCGAGAATGGCCGGAAACGACTCGCGCAATGCTTGGCGCAGGTCTGCGTCCAAGTTGGATTGGACGCCCGTCACGGCACTTTCGATCGGCAGGCATTGGAGCGCTGGACTGGGACGCTCGAGCAAGAACCACTCGGCGTGGCTTTGCACGCGGCGCATGTCGGCGGCGTCCTGGCCGCCGAAGTGCTCCCAACTGGCCACGAAATCCGCGCGCGTCGACGGATCCAGGAGCAACTGTTCGAGCAAGTCATGCAGTGCTCGATCAATCGATTCGGGAGCCAGGGCCATGGAGCGATGTTAGCTTTCTTTGGGGCTGGTCGTTTCGAGCCAGTCGGCAGGCCAGAAAAGCCGCACTTGGCGCGCATCCGCCTCCAGCAAGCAATGGCAATGCTGTGCGTCCAGCGTCCAAGTCACCGCGACCAGCGGGCCGCCATCCAGCGCTAGGTCCAACAGTGCGGCCGCCAGTTCGCGTGCCAGCGCCGGGTCGGCGCGCGCCGACAAGTTGGCCGAATCCAAACCGGCGAATAGGAAGCGCATCGTGGGATGCGCGTGGCGGGCTGCGGCCTGGGTCAGTTGCATGGCCCAGCGAAGTCCCTCGCGTTCCGCGCGCGGCGCAAGGGACTCAGTGCCTTGCAAGAGCGCGAACAGCCAGCCCGTGCGCCGCAAATCCAAGGCCAATTCGCCGCCATTGGCTGCTTCGTCGGCTTGGGGCTGGGTTCCGGCGCGCGCGGTCCAATCGGCAATTTCGCGCAGCAATTGTGCCCACAGACCCGTCATGGCCCGGCTGGAGGGCGCCTGTGCTTGACCGTGGCGAACGGGGCTGCTAGGTTCCATGCATTGACAACTTACCGCGACGCCAGCTGAGGGAAGCAGGTGATGAATCCTGCGCGGTCCCGCCACTGTAAGTCGATTGCTTCAAAGTCCAAGGCACTTGGCGGTGCGCCACGAGCGCGCTGCGGGCCACGGGCAAAGCGTTGGTCCCTCGCAGGGACTTGGCGCGGCCTGGAAGGTCTGACTGTTTGAAGTTGCCACGACGAGCCAGGATACCCGCTTGCGCCG
Source organism: Planctomycetota bacterium (assembly GCA_021730845.1). Classification (GTDB taxonomy): domain Bacteria; phylum Planctomycetota; class UBA1135; order UBA1135; genus JAKFYL01. The sequence continues at coordinate 1,490 of JAKFYL010000181.1, forward strand.
CACTTCCTCCGGACCTCGAACGAAGGTCCCAGAAGAGCGCGCTCATGGCGTGCTTGGCTACTAGCCGCACGCGAATCGATCGCTGGCGCGACTAAGTCTGGGAAATTCCTTCGTCCGCGGTCCGGCTAGCCCCGAACGCCGACGCAGATCGGCCAAGGAATTTCCATGCAAAGCGTGTTCTCTCTTGCGCACCGTGCGCGTTCCGTAGTTTGTGTGTTGGGACTGATGTCGGTCCCGTTGTTCGCCCAGGCACCCGTCGTGGCTCCTGGATGGACGGCCCCATCGATCTCCAGCCCTGCTCCGTTCTCGGCCTTTTGCACACTGCAGAATGGGGACCTGGTCACCTTCGACGGCCAATTCGTCGACCGCTGGAGCGGCGATGGCAGCGTGTATCTGGGCTCGCTCGGTTCCCTTCCCAATGCCACCTTCGCGGGCTTCGCCTTGCCTACGCCGGATGGCAGCAGCGTCGTCCTGGGCGAAACCGTGTTGAGTGGAGCAGGCAACTTGCACCGCGTGAACCTTGCCAGCGCGAGCATCCAGCACGTGGCTTCCTTGCCGCTGGTGTACGACGCCGAATTCGCCCCCAGTGGCAAGCTGCTGGTGAGCGCCAGCACCACAGGACTGGACAACGATCTGCTTTCCGTCGACGTATTCACGGGAGTCGTCACGCAAGTCGGGCAGGTCAGCGGCCCGTCGGGCCCCCTAGCCGTTTCGCCCAGCGGCGATTTGTACTACGCCACGCAGGTGTACAGCTTCCCGCCGCCCGCTGGGTCGACGAGCGTCGTGACTTGGAGCGCCGCTCAGGTCGCCAACGGGGGTCTGAACGATGCGAATGCGACGCTGGTGGCGGCCAGCTTCGATGGCGGAAGCGCTCTGGCGTTCGACCCGATCGGGGGCGGCGTGTACTTGGGCGAAACCAACTTCGGTCTCAACGTGAATCGGATCCGAGCCGTTTCGCCGCTCAGCTCCCCCATCGTGGTCGACTCGACGCAGTACGTCAACCAATTCGAGATTCTGATCGGATCCTACCCGGCGAGCTTGGCCGCCTACCAGCCGGGCAGCGGTATCAACTTGCGTTACAGCCGCGGAGGTTTCGACATCGACCGTCTCACGCCGGCGCGCCCGGCGTTGACGGTATCGGGACCGGGGACCATGGGCATGGGACAGGTCAACTTCCAGATCACGGGCGGCCCGCCCGCGGGAGTATTTCAGGTAACCGCGTGCCCGCAGTCGGCGCTGCTGCCGACGGAAGTTCCGATCCAGTTGCCGACGTTCTTGCTGCATACGACGTTCAACTTGAGCGTTACTCGGCGCGTGGCCACGGGGTTCGCGCTCGATGCCAATGGGCAAGGTACGTTCTCGATCTTCAATCCCGGCACACTGCAAGGCCAGTGGGCCTTTCAGTTCTTCGCAGGCGAAGTGTTCCCGGATTTCCTCGGTTCTAGCAACGTGGTTTCGTTTTGAACCAGCAAATGAGCGTTCGACTGCCGCGGGCTAATGCCCGCGGTGCCATGATCCTGGCGGCGCTGGTTGCACCGGCGCCGCCGCTGGCGGCCCAACTGGGCCCCCTGCAGACGCTTCCCGCCGGCGCCGCGCTCGAGCGCCATGGCTCGAGCCTTGCCAATGTGGGCGACTTGGACCTGGACGGCATCGCTGACGTCGCCATAGGCGCGCCGCTTTCGAGCCAACACGCAGTCGAAGCAGGACTCGTGCGTGTCTACTCCGGCGTTACCGGCGCGCTGCGCTTCACGATTTACGGCGCTTCGTCGCTGGACCACTTTGGCTGGGCGGTGTCAGCGGCCGGAGATTGGAACCAAGACCAAGTCCCGGACATCGCCGTGGGCGCTCCCGATGCGGACTACATGGGGCCCGATTCCGGAGCCGCCTATGTGTATTCGGGTGCCGACGCAAGCCTGATTCGTGTCTTGCCCGGACTTGCCGGCGGCGGCCGGCTGGGTACGAGCTTGGCTCGCTCGGGCGATTTCAACGGCGACGGCGTGGAGGATCTCCTGGTGGGCGCACCGGACGCGTCCGGCACCCATGCCAAGCAAGGCTGGGCAGGGATTTTTTCCGGGTCCGACGGCCAAGTCGTGTGGAGTGTTGCCGGAGCCGCGACGGGTGACCGACTCGGAACCGCGGTTGCCGCGGGTTTCGATTTCAATTCGGACGGAGTGAACGACTGGCTGATCGGAGCGGATCAAGCAGGACTGAGTTCGGGGCTCGTGCAGTTGTACTCGGGCGTCGGCGCAGGCGTGCTCCTGTTTCAGTGGGAAGGCGCGCAACCTCTGTCGCGCTTTGGAGCGAGCCTAGCCGTGGTTGGAAACTTCGATGGCGCCGGAGCCATCGATTGCGCCGTGGGCGCGCCGCTCGATAGCAGCCTCGCCCCCAGCGCCGGAGCGGCCGTCGTGCTGGATCTTGGAACCAAGGCGCAACTGGCGCAGTGGCGCGGCGTGCAGACTGGCGAGCAATTCGGCCACGCGGTCGCTGCCGCCGGGGACGTGGACCAAGATGGACTGGACGACGTCGCGGTCGGTGCGCCCAGCGTGGATGTTTTCGGATCGACCTCGGGGAGTGTGCGCGTATTCCGCGGTGGGGCGAACACGTTGCTTGCGCGGCACGTGGGCAGCGGCGGCGGCGAGCGCTTCGGCTCGGCGCTGGTGTGCGCCGGCGACGCTAGCGGCGACTCCGTGCCCGACCTTTGGATCGGCGCGCCCAAGTCCGATCACTCTTTCCCCGACGGCGGATCGGTGCACTTGATGTCCGGTGCGGATTCTTCGCCCTTTGTGTACTGCGCAAGCAAACCCAGTGCCCAAGGATGTACGCCCATGATCGGTTGGCTCGGCAGTCCCACGCTTTCGGGCGCGGATGATTTCTTCGTGACGGCCGGCAACGTGCCCAATGAGCAAGTGGGCCTTGCGTTCCACGGACCAGCGTCCCAAGGGACGCCATTTCTGGGTGGCAAATTGTGCGTCGCCGCCCCGATCGAGCGCGAAGCCCTGGCGTTTTCGGGAGGCAATTCGGGCCAGCCGGATTGCTCGGGCGCATTTGCGACCCACCTCTCCCATGCGGCCATGACCGGCAACGCGTGGAGCCTGGGGCAGCACGTGTACGCGCAATACTGGCTGCGCGATCCGCTGCACCCCGATGGAACGGGCGTTGGACTTTCGAACGCGCTCGCGTTCGTGGTTGGGCCCTAATCCGGTCGGCAGGCAACGCGCTCGGGCCCACTGTGCAGCGTGGTGCCGGGGAGGGGACTTGAACCCCTACTCCCTTGCGGGAAATGGATTTTGAATCCATCGCGGATGCCATTTCGCCACCCCGGCAAGTTGTCACCCCGATGCGCCTCAAAGCCGCGCCGGGGCCGCAGAGTGTAGCGTCCGCGCGCGCGCACTGCAGCAAGGCCCCAAGGCCGTGCGAGGTCTGTTCCTAGGCTGGTGCGCTTTCCAAGGCCGCTTCCAATCCAAACGCAACGCCGTTGGCGCGGGCCGCGTGGTGCAGGGCCAGAATCAGTCCCGGCCCGAAAGCAGCCGGCCCCCCCATGTCGTGGCGCAGCGTGAGCGTCTCTCCCGGGCCGCCGAAGATCACTTCTTGGTGGGCGTACATACCTGGCAAGCGTACGGAGTGGATCGGCACGGGGCCGCGCTCGGTGACCGACTGCGCGCTTTCGGCCTGGACCTGCCGGCGTGCCTTGTCCAAGAGGCGCGCTGTTTCCAGTGCCGTGCCGGATGGCGCGTCGCGCTTTCGGTCGTGGTGCAGCTCGATGATCTCGACGGCTGGAAAATGCCGCACCAGTTGCTGGGCCGCGCGCAGCATGAGCAGCACGCCCAAGCTGAAGTTGGGCACGACGATGCCTCCCAGCCCGCGCCTCTTGGCGAGTGCGTCCAGTTCGCTCGCCTGGGCGGGCGAGACGCCCGACGTCGCCACGACGACACGCAAACCGGCTTCCAATGCCAGGCGCGCGTGCTCGAACCCAAGCCCGGCACGCGTCGCTTCCACGAGCACTTTGGCGCGCGAATGCGCAAGCCGCGCCGGCCAATCGTCGCCGGAGTGAAAGCCTTCGGCGAGCGTGAAGTCGTTGCGTCCTTCCAGGTGCTGGCAAACAAAGCTCCCGAGCCGGCCGCGGGATCCGAGCACAGCGACCGGCACCCCCGCCGGGCTCATCGGCGCTCTCCCGTCCGCGGACCGGCAAGGCTCGTCACGTCGTTCACTGCTTGTCCCAAGATCCACAGGCACAAGCTGCGGAAGTTCAGTCCGGCCGCGGCTGCTTCCTTGGGCAGCAAGGAGCGCTCGGTCATGCCCGGCAGGGTGTTGGTCTCCAGGTACATGGGGCTGGCGGCGCCGTGCGCAACGCGCACGATGAAATCGCTGCGCGAGTAGCCCTTGCAGCCCAGGCCCGCGTGGATGCGCCGGCTGGCTGCTTGCACGCTTTCCACGGCTGATGCGTCTAGCGAGCGCACGGGGCAATACTCGCTGGCGCCGGAATCGGAGTACTTTTCGACATAGTCGAAAAACGTCGCGCTGCGCGGCTGGATTTCGATGGGCGGCAAGGCGGTGGCACTCGCTCCTTGTCCGAGCACGGCGCAGGACACTTCGATGCCTTCGATGCGTTCCTCGATCAAGAGATCGTCGCCGTCCTGCTCCCGATCTTCGGTCGGGCTCGCAAGCTGTGGCGTCATATCGCGCCATGCCTGTTGCAACTCGCATTCGAGCAAGCGCGCGGCCTCCAGCTTGCCGGCGCCGGGAGGAGGTGCCACAACGCGGGTTCCAACGGAAGACCCCCCGCGGCGCGGCTTGATCACCCAGCCGCTGCTAGACATGCCAAGCGCTCGCTGGCAAACCGTCGCCGCAGCGGCGCGCCAGTCGTCCAAGGAACAGAGCAGTCCTGCGGGGACCGCGAGCCCCAGCGCTGCGGCGACTTGGCGTGCGGCGAGTTTGTCCATGCACACGGCCGAAGCTGCGACTCCGCTGCCGGTGTAGCGCGCGCCAGCGCATTCCAGGAGCCCCTGGATCGTTCCGTTCTCTCCGCGGCCGCCGTGCAAAGCGAGAAACCAAACATCCATGCGGCCAAGTCGCGCCAGGGCCGCGGCTCCATGCATGGGGACACCCTCCACCAGCCAGCGGCCGCGCGCGTCGATTTCGATCTGTTCCACGCGCTTTGGTCCGGCCGCCTCACCTTCCTTGGGTGCGCTCGAGAGCGCCTTGGTGATGGCCGCCGCGGAGCGCAGTGACACCTCGCGCTCCAAGGAGTCCCCTCCCGCGAGCACACCTACGCACAGGTGGCTCAAGTCGCCATCTAGTTGCAGCGGTACCAATGGCCACCCCCGATGTGCGCCGGATCCTTGGCCATTGCGCGGAACTCGTAGAGGTCCTCGGCATACAGCGGATCGACTTCGATGGCCGGCAAGCCTTGCGGATCGGTTGGTGGCGGAGCCTTGCCAGCCGCCTTTGCCCAGGAAGCAAACATGAGCTGCATGTCGCGCCGCGTGGAAGCCGGCGAATCGTCGCCCGTCTTGTTCTTGACGGGACTGAACTCCAGCCTGCGCTCCACCTCCAGCACGACGCTGCGCGGCGAGCGTGCCAAGGCATCGAAAACGAAGGTCTCGAACTTCACGCCCTCTTTTTCGCACATGCGGCCTTGCTCGTAGGCCGGCATCTTCTTGCGCGCCAAGTGCCACGGCAATTGCAGACCGCCAGCGGTCAGTTCGGCGGCGAAATCCACGTCGATGGCGTGCACAGCGATGTTTCCGGCGCCAAAGCGCAAGCTTCCGTCGCCGTGGCGCGACTCGCGCAGGGAGGCAGGCAGGTCCGAGTACTCGATGCAGCCCATCTTGCCTTGCACGCGCGCCAGAATTCCGACCTTTTCGTGCGCATCGCGCTTGCTCACGACTTTGCTGGACATGCGCGCGCCCGCGAGCTGATGGAGTCCCAAGAAAAGCGGATCGGCCGGTCGCGCCAGCGGGTTGTCCACTTGGAAATAGGACAGGCACTCCAGCCCGCGCGCGCGCGCGTCCGCCAAGGCTCCGCTGCGCGCAAATGCCTCCAGGGAACCGCCGTGACCATCGGGCGCTAGGAACAGCTTGCTCGGCCCGGCGCGCAAGATCTTGCCCGCTTCGTCGACGGCGGGGATCATGGCTTGGGAAAAGAAACGCACGTCGTCCTTGGCGAGACCAAAATGGGCGTGCGCGGCGAAGAAGTCGCGCGTGGCGCGGTCGTTGCCCGGTGAAGTCATGACGTACCACACCGGCGCGAAGCCGTGACGTCGTCCAGCGGCCAGGAGTCGCCGGGCGTGAATTTCGAACAGCGACCAGCCACTCAACGGTCCGATCGGAAACGTGCCCTTGGGTGCTTCGAAACCAAGGCGCGAGGCTTGGCCTCCGGCTACTACGAGGAACCCGATCTTGGAGCCGGCCAAGGCTTTGGCTCCGCGACTTCGAGCTTCCTGGGCTTGCCGCTCTTGGTCCGGCGTGCGGACCAAGGGAAAACACTCGGGCGCTTGGATTTCGTCGCTGGCCAGGTTGCCGGTGTGCGCGCTCTGGCCCAAGAGTCGCGTTTGCGCGGCCATCAACTCGAAATCTACGCGCTCGAGCTCGGCCAAGAAGCGCGCACGATCCGTCTCACTGATGTGATCCCAATCCTCGAACAAATGCTCCTGACCCGCTTGGCGAGCCACGGAGCGCAGGCGCTCGGCATGAGCCGACATGTTGCGCTCGATCTCCTCCCCGCAGGCCTTGCTCAGGCCACGGTCTGTTTGCTGGCGTCCATGGACAGAGTCTCAAGCACGTCCTTGAGCAGATCCTGCATGGCTTGTTGGCGCTTTTCCAGGCGCAATTGTCGGGACACCAAGCGTTCGACAATGGGCGGCAACACGGCCTGACGCACGTAGTTGTTGATCATGTTGATGATCTCCGCTCGATTGGCGTCGGGCAGCTTGTTGAAGTGGAAGTGGATTTTCTGGGTCAGCACTTCTTCCGTTACGTGGAGACACTCCGTGGTCAGCTCCTCGACACTGCGTCGATCGTGTTCCGAGTGAAACACCTGGACCTTGTAGCGGTGCAACAGTTCTTGGAATTTCTGATGCATGATTCCCTCTAGTTGGGGGTCGCGGAAGAGAAGCGAGAGATGGTTGCAGCCGCCGAGCGGGGCCACAAGGTCCATACTACCACAGGCCAGCAGCCCCCTGGTCAGTCGACTTGCCCGACCAAAAGGGACACGTTGTGGCCGCCAAAACCCAGCGAATTGGACAGCGCGTTGCGCACGCGCATTTCGCGCGCCGCGCCCGGCACGTAGTCCAAATCGCACTCCGGGTCGGGGTGCTCCAGGTTGCGGGTTGGGTGCACGACTCCGCGGCTCACACTCAAGGCCGTTGCGACGAGTTCGATGGCCGCCGAGGCGCCCAAAAGATGCCCGACCATCGACTTGGTGGAACTGATGGCCAGTTTCCGCGCGTGGCTGCCAAACGTTAGTTTCAAGGCGCGCGTTTCGATGGCATCGTTGTACTTGGTACTGGTGCCGTGGGCGTTGATGTAGTCCACCTGATCGGGGTTGACCCGTCCGTGGCGCAGGGCTTCCTGGAACGCGCGCGCCGGACCACTGCCATCCTCGCGCGGCGCCGTGATGTGGAAGGCGTCGTCCGTGGAACCATAGCCCTTGACTTCGCAGTACACGCGCGCGCCGCGCGCCTTGGCGCGCTCGAGTTCCTCGAAAATCAGCACGCCGCAACCTTCTCCCATCACGAAGCCGTCGCGTTCGGCATCGAAAGGCCGCGATGCGGCGCTGGGGTCGTCGTTGCGCGTCGAGAGGGCCTTGGCCGAGCAGAAGCCGGCGAGTCCCAGGCGCGTCGTGGCCGACTCGGCTCCGCCTGTGACGACCAAGTCGGCGTCCCCCATCTGGATTGCACGCCAGGCCATGCCCATGGCGTGGCCCGCGGAGGCGCAGGCGCTGGAAGTCGTGAACGTCGTGCCCAGGATGCCGTTCTCGATCGCCACTTGGCCGGAGACAGCATTGGCCATGATGCGCGGGATGAAATGCGGGCTCACGCGCCGCGGCCCCTTTTCCAGCATGGCCAGAAACTGTTCCTCGATGCCCGTGATGCCGCCGATGCCCGTGGCCAAGATGCAGCCATAGCGTTCGCGTTGCGGCTCGGGTTGCGAAGCCAACTCCAAGCCGGCGTCTCGCAAAGCCTCGCGCGTCGCGACCAGCGCCCACTGTGTGAACGGATCCAGCTTGCGCAGGTCCATCACGCCAAAGTGCTTGGCCCCATCCCATTTCACGTTGGCCGCGAAGCGCACGGGGTAGTCGCTGACGTCGAACGAAGTGATCGGACCCATGCCGCTTTCGCCGCGGAGCATGGCCGCAAACGACGTTTCCACGTCGTTTCCAAGCGGGTTGATTGTACCTAGCCCTGTGATGACAACGCGTCGCATGGACTCTTGGCTGTGCTCCTTACTGTCACCGCGCCTTCGTGAAAGCGCTCTGGCCACTCTTGCTGCGTCGTTCCCGTAGAAGCCGTCGCGCCGGAAATTGGGAGGCGGCCGCTGTTAGCACTTGCCTTGGATGTAGTCGATCGCCGCACCAACGGTCTGGATGCTTTCGGCATCTTCGTCGGGAATGGAAATCTCGAATTCGTCTTCGAATTCCATCACCAGCTCGACGGTGTCGAGCGAGTCCGCGCCCAGGTCGTTGATGAACGACGTTTCACGCGTGACCTTGTCGGGCGTCGCGCCCATCTGGTCGCAAACAATCTTGATCACGCGCTCTTCGATCGAGGGGTTCGTCACCGGTGCCATCTCCGTACCTAACGAGGGGAGCTCTTGGAAATCTAGCCCTGGCGCTCCTGCCGATCCTGGCTTGGCCCTAGGGGCCGCAACCAGCAAAGGACATGAGCCGCGCTCGGGCCGGTCAAGCTCATGCGCGTGCTACCCTACAAACTGAGGCCGCCGTCCACCACTAGGACTTGCCCAGTGATCCAGGCCCCGGCTGGACCAACCAAGAAATCCACGGCCAGGGCCACGTCTTCCGGGCTGCCCGCGCGGCCCAGGGGCGTAGCCGCCAGCAATTCGGTTCTTGCTTTTTCGTCCAGTTGGCCGGTCATATCCGTGGCGATGAACCCCGGGGCGACGGCGTTCACGCACACCCCGCGAGAGGCCAGTTCCTTGGCCGTGGACTTGGTCAATCCGATCAGGCCGGCCTTGCTGGCCGCGTAGTTTGCCTGGCCGGCGTTGCCCGTCAGACCCACGACGGAGGCGATGTTGACGATGCGACCCGAGCTCTTCATCAAGGGCCGTGCGGCGGCCTTGAGGAACAGGAATGCGCCCTTGAGGTTGACGGCGATCACGCGATCGAAATCGTCCTCGCTCATGCGCAAAAGCAGCTGATCGCGCGTGATGCCGGCGTTGTTGACCAGGATGTCCAGGCCCCCCAGCTCCTTGGTGACTTGGCTCACCAGGTCCGCCACGGCCGCGGCCTGGGTCACGTCGACTCCGAAGCGCAGCACCTTGGCGCCCAGGTCCTGGCACTCCTTGGCGGCCGGCTCCAGGCCTTCGCTCGTGGTGGCCACCAAAGCCAGCGTTGCGCCGCGTCTGGCGAGCTGCACGGCAATGGCTCGGCCGATGCCGCGCGAAGCACCGGTGACCAAGGCCACCTTTTTTTCGAGGAATCGTTCGCTTGCAGGCTGCATCCGGTGCTCTCGTGTCAGGTCCGCCCAGGTAGGGCTCAGTTGGCTTTGGTCGCGTCCACCAGGTCGGTTGGCGTCGCCACGCTGCGCACGCTTCGATCCGGAGCAATTTTTCCCATCAGGCCGGCCAGCACCTTGCCCGGGGCGGGTTCCAGGAAGGCCGTGACGCCCAGGGCCAGCGCGGTGTGCATCGATTTCTCCCACAGCACACTGGCGCATACTTGTTCCGCTAAGAAGCGCCGAATCTGGTGCGGGTCACTGACCTGCTCGCCGGTGACGTTGGTCACGAACGGAATCGCCGGCGCTCGGATCGGTATCGTGCGCAGCGCTTCCTCCAAGGCTGCTTGCGCCGGTTGCATGCAGCGCGAGTGGAAGCCGCCGGCGACGACCAATCGACGCGTGCGCTTGACTCCGTGATCCTTGGCCGCAGCCTCGAGCGCATCCAGCGCCGCGAGTTCGCCGGCCACGATGATCTGCCCGGGGGCATTGAGGTTGGCGACCGAACAGATCCCGTGCTTGCTGGCAAAGGCGGTCAAGCTGCGCGCCTGCTCTTCGCTGGCGCCCATCAAACTGGTCATGGAAGACGGGCAAGCCTCGCTGGCCTGCTGCATGGCGCGTCCACGCAGCGCCACGAGCCGCACGGCATCCTCGAATGCCAGCGCTCCCGCAAACCACAGCGCGGTGTACTCGCCCAGCGAAAGGCCGGCGGCCAGGGGCGCCCGGCGCGGATCCAGGCCGCGCTCGATCAGGACTTCCACCACGCAAGCGCTGGTGGTGAAAATGCCCGGCTGGGCGAGGTCCGTGCGGTGGATGTCCTCGCCGCGATTCCAGCACGCATCTTCCAGCGACCAACCCAGCGCCGCGCTGGCGCGCGCAAACGTCGCCCGCGCCTTGGGATAGGCCTGGCACCAATCCTGACCCATGCCACAAGACTGGGCACCTTGACCGGGAAACAGCAGCGCCTCGTTCACTTTGCCGACACTCCTTGGTCGATTGGACTGAAGAAAAAAATCTTGGAGGGCTACCAGCGCACCAACGTGCCGCCCCAGGTCAAACCCGCTCCAAAGGCCACTGAAATCAACAACTGACCCGGTTTCAAGCGTCCTTGGCGCACGGCTTCGTCGAGCGCAATCGGCACCGAAGCAGCCGACGTGTTGCCGTAGCGATCGATGTTGATCATGGCCTTGTCCAGCGGCCAGCCCACGCGCTCCATGGCCGCCTCGATGATGCGGCCGTTGACTTGGTGCGGCACGATCAATCCGATTTCCTCGTAGCTGTGGCCCTCGGCCATGGACTCGATCAATTCGGCCATCTTGGTGACCGCGAAGCGGAACACATCGCGCCCTTTGAGTCGGATGAAGTGCTCCTTGCGATCGACGGAATCGTGGGTGGGCGGCACGAGCGAACCGCCGCCGCGCATGTGGATCAGATCGAACGAAGAACCGTCCGCGCCCAGCGTGGTCTTGAGGATCTCGCCCTGCGCACGTTCTTCCAAGGGTACGAGCACGGCCGCACCGGCGCCGTCGCCGAACAGGATGCAGGAAGTGCGATCCTCCCAATCCAAGAAGCGCGACAGAGTTTCGGCGCCGATGACCAGCACGCGTTTGGCGCGGCCCGCGGCGATGAACGCCTCGCCCGTGTGCAGGGCGGTCAAGAAACCCGTGCACGCCGCGGCTACGTCGAAGGCGCCGGCATTCTTGCAGCCCAATTGGTTCTGCACCAAGCACGAGCAGGAGGGCAACAAGTAGTCTGGCGTGAGCGTGCCGACCACCACCAGATCGATTTCCTCGGGGCTGACTCGGGCGGCTTCCAGGGCGCGCCTTGCCGCGCGGACGCACATGTCCGAGGTGGCTTGGCCGTCGGCGGCGAAGCGGCGTTCGCGGATGCCGGTGCGCTGCACGATCCACTCGTCCGAAGTATCGACGAGCTTGGCGCAGTCTTGGTTGGTGAGCACGCGCTCGGGTGCGTAGCAACCCGTGCCGGCTATACCAACGCGAACGCGAGACGTCATGCGGAGTGCAAAGGCGGGCCTAGTACCGGACCGCGGCCCGATCTTAGCGGCAGGCGAGCGCCCCCCCAAGCGTCTGCTTGCGCGCAAACAGGCCGTGGCACGAAATCCGGCGCGTCCTTGCGGAGCAGGTGGCCGAGCCGTACCCGTCTGACGCGCTGTGCCGCATGCGCCTGGCGACTAGGCCACGCTTCCCGGCGGAGCCAGTTGGGCCACACCGGCCACGATGTGCTGATTGACCCCGCTATCCAAGGCGCGCTGGGCTTGGCGCAGTGCGTTGGCCACGGCCGACCTGTCGGAGCGGCCGTGCCCCTTGACCACGATGCCGTTGACCCCCAGCAGCAGTGCGCCGCCGTACTCGGCGTAATCGATGTGGGTTTGGATGCGGCGCAGTGTAGTCGGCGCAATGGCCTGGGCGTCCTGCTTGCACTCCTTGACGACCATGCCGAGCAGGAACACCGAGAAACTCTCGAGCAGTTTCAAGGCGACGTTGCCGGTGAAACCGTCGGTTACCACCACGTCCGCGGCGTTGGCGAAAATGGTATTGGCTTCGATGTTGCCCACGAAGTTCCGCGCAGCACCCTCGATCATCGGGTAGGCCTCCTTGAGCAGGTCCGTACCCTTGCCCGGCTCGGAACCGATGTTGAGCAGGCCCACGCGCGGCTCCTTGATTCCCAAGCAATCGCGGGCATAGACCGAGCCCATGAGCGCATATTGGGCCAAATGTTGGGGCTTGGGGGCGGCGTTGGCGCCCATGTCGAGCAGCGTGACCGGCGTGCCCGTGAGTTCCAGGGTCACGGCGATGGCTGGTCGCTTGACACCTTCCAGGGTGCCAAGTCCGAGCGTCGCGGCCCCGACCATGGCCCCCGTGTTGCCCATGCTGACCACGGCGCCGGCGCCGCCCTTGGCGACCAGACCGACGCAAACGGCGATCGAGGAATCGGGCTTGGCGCGCAGGGCCTGTGCCGGGGATTCGGCCATGCCGATGACTTGGCTGGCAGCTTGGATCTGGAATCCCGGGTTGCCGCCGCGCGCGTTCAGCTCGCGCTCGATCAGGGCCGGGTCGCCCACCAGTACGATGCGCTGGGCCGGCACGTGCGACACGCCTTCGTAGCGCCGCGAAACGGACTCCGGATTGGCAGCGGCGATAGCACCTTCCAGGGTTGCAGCGGGGGCGTGGTCGCCACCCATCACGTCCAGCGCGATCTTCTTGGAACTCATGCCTCCACGGGGCTACTCATGGCAGCCCCCTTTGGTCCGCGAGCCTAGCGTTTGCGTCGCGACTAGAAAGCGTCGCGAACGAAAACTTCCATCGGCTGGTCCTTTTCGTTGCCCTTGCGCACCAGCCCGTAGTAACCGCAGTTCTCGCACACACGGTGGCGGCGCACCAAGGCGCCGCAGCGGCCGCAATGCTCGGAGACATGGGCCTTGATCGCGTCGTGGGAGCGACGGATACGGGTGCGGGTATTGGAGTGGCGTCGTTTGGGATTGGGCATGGCAATTCTGGAAAGGGCGAATCCTAGTGCCGCCAAGGGGGCAGTGTCAACGCGCCGGCCCCCCGGCTTCCCGGCCCGAAGGACGGGCGAGTATCAAGAACGCAGCTTCTCCAGCAAGATTTCGCGGCCGCGCGCCAGCGCCGCGGGAATCTGACTCGGATCCGTGCCTTGCCCCTGGGCCAAGTTCGGCCGGCCCCCACCCCCACCGCCGAGCATCTTGGCCAGGCTGCCGGCCAGTTCGCCAGCCTTGAGGCCCTTGGTCAGGGCCGCGCCCTCGCAAGCGGCGATGACCGCAGGCTTTTCGCCTTCGCGACCGAACAGAACCAAGGTCAAGTCCTTGGTCTTGGCCTTGGCGCGGGCGGCCAGTTCCCCCAGCCCCTCCAGGTCCAGCTCGGGCAAATCCAGAACCGCAAAGTGCACCAGGGATTGCTGCTCGAGCGCGGCTTCCAGGCGTGCGAACACTGCGCCGACATCGGCCTTGGCGGCCTGGGCGGTTTTCTTGCGCGATTCTTTGAGTTCTTCTTGGAGTTGTTCGATGCGCGCCCCCAAATCCTCTGGGGCAGCCTTGAGCCGCTGCGCGGCGTCTTGCAAGGCGCGGCGCTGCGCTTGCACGAAGGCCAGTGCGCTGGGCCCAGTGAGCGCTTCGATGCGGCGCACGCCGGCGGCAACGGCGCGCTCCATCGTGATCACGAAGGGACCGATCTCGCCCGCGGCGCGCACGTGCGTGCCGCCGCACAGCTCCATGGACCAACCGCCGACGTCGAGCACGCGCACCTGGCTTTCGTATTTTTCGCCGAACATGGCCAACACGCCGCGCGCCTTGGCCTGGTCCAGGTCCTCGATCGTGGTGCGCACGACCGGGTTCTCGCCGATCTTTTCGTTGACCAGGGCTTCGATGCGCTCCAGGTCCTTGGCCTCCACGCCCTTGGGGTGGGAAAAGTCGAAGCGCAAGCGATCCGGGCCGACATAGGAGCCTTGCTGCGCGACGTGCGACCCCAAGACTTCCTTGAGCGCGCGCTGGAGCAGGTGTGTCGCGGTGTGGTTTTTCTTGGAGAGCTCGCGCCGCGCGCGGTCGACGCGGGCGCGCACGCTCTGTCCAGCTCGTCCCGGGCCGCCGCGAGTGAACTCTCCCAGATGCACGAGCACGCCGCCCAAGCGCGTGACTTGGCTCACGCGGAAGTCCCAACTTCCTCCGACTTCGACCAAGTCGCCCACATCGGCAACTTGGCCGCCGCTCTCGGCGTAGAATGGACTTTCCTCGAGCACCACGGCGTACTGCGCTTCGCCCTTGGCGGACGTCGCTTGCAGGTGCACCAAGCACGACTTGGTGACCAATTCGAGCGCGCTGGCGTCGCCGGCGTGATAGGTCGATTTCGTGGGCGGCAAGCCAGCCAGGAGTTCGGCCGAGAGCGACTGCTTGAACCTGCCCTCGGAGCGGCTGACTTCCCGATGCGCTGCGCGCGAACGATCCCAGCCGGCTTGATCGAGTTGCCAGCCGCGTTCTCGCAACATTTGCGCCACCAGGTCCTCGGGAAACCCGTACGTGGAGTACAGCTCGAAAGCCGCCGCGCCCTCGAGTTGCTTGCTGGGAACGGCGCGGTGCTTCTCCAGCAACTGGTCGAACACCACCAAGCCGCGATCGAGCGTCGCGCCAAAGGCCTCTTCCTCGGCTTGGATCACCAGGCTCACGTGCGCTTGGCGCTGGGCGATTTCGGGGAACGCCTGGCCGAGCACTTCGACCACGCTCGGCACCAAGCTGTGCACGAAAGGCCGCTCCAAGCCCAGCGATTGCCGGCCAAAACGCGCGGCGCGGCGCAACAATCGCCGCAGCACGTAGCCGCGGCCGTCGTTGCTGGGCAAGACGCCATCGGCGATGGCCACGGTCAGTGCGCGGGCGTGGTCGGCGATCACGCGAAAGGCGATGTCGCGCTTGGGGTCGCTGCCGTAGCGGTCCTTGGTGTGTCTGGCCAAGGCTTCGAACAGCGGCGCGAACAGATCGGTGTCGTAGTTGGAGGTCTTGCCTTGGAGCACACCAAGGACGCGCTCGAAGCCCATGCCCGTATCGACATGCTTGGCCGGGAGTTCCTTCAAGCTGCCGTTGTCCAAGCGGTTGAACTGCATGAACACGTTGTTCCACAGTTCGACGAAGCGTTCATTGCCCGCATTGACACCGCGCGCGCGATCGGCGCCGTCGCGAGGATCGCAGCCCTTGGCCCCACGGTCGATGTGGATTTCCGTGCACGGACCGCAGGGGCCCGTATCGCCCATTTCCCAGAAGTTGTCCTTGCGTCCAAAGCGCAAGATATGGCTGGGATCGATGTTCGTGCGCGAGCGCCATATGTCCTCGGCTTCCAGGTCCGCCGGCAGGCCGTCTTTCTCGTCGCCGCCAAAGACCGTGACCCAGATGCGCTCGGAGGGCAGCTTCCAGGCCTTGGTCAAGAGTTCCCACGACCAAACGATCGCATCCTGCTTGAAGTAGTCGCCAAAGGACCAATTGCCGAGCATTTCGAAGAAGGTGTGGTGGTAGGTGTCCACCCCCACTTCCTCGAGGTCGTTGTGCTTCCCGGAAACGCGCAAGCACTTTTGCGAGTTCACCGCGCGGGTGTAGTTGCGCTTTCCGGTTCCAAGGAACACGTCCTTGAACTGGTTCATGCCGGCGTTGGTGTACAGCAACGTCGGGTCGTCCAACGGAGCCACGGGGCTCGAGCGCACGAATTCATGGCCGCGCGCCTTGAAGAAGTCGATGTAGTCTTGGCGAACTTGGTGGGAGTTTCTCACGTGTGGGTCCCCGTTTGGGGGACGGCTAGTGTAGGCGTGCGCGAGCAGCGTTCCCACTGGGGAGGCTCTTGGGAAGCACAGCGGAGCGATCGCACGAGAAGCTCCTTGGCCTCTCGTGCTCCGAGTCGGGACCCGCCAGTTGCGCCTTTGCGCTCAGGTCTGGGTGCGCAGCGGCTTGCCGCGCGCTTGCGCGCGGCAAGCCCTAGGCCTTGAGTGCCGGTTTGGGAGCCGGTTTGGCCGGCAGCGCGCCGGTGCGTGGATCGGCGGGCGGGGGCGGCGGCCGAATCGCAGCCGGGGTAGCCAAGCTGCCCGCCGTGACTTGGCTGCCCGCAACAGCCGGTTTTTCGGCCACGGCCGGCGCGGTCGCCGCGTCTGCGGCATCCATGTTCGCGCGCAGCGCCGCTTCGATCTCCAGGGCCAGCTCGCGGTTGTCCTCCAAGAGCGCGCGCGCCTTTTCGCGTCCCTGCCCGAGGCGGATTTCGCCCTGCTTGGGATGTTTGAAGGACATCCACGTGCCGCTCTTTTGCACCACATTGCGCAGCACGGCCAGGTCCAGCAAATCGCCTTCGTAGCTGATGCCGCGGTTGAACAGGATGTCGAACTCGCACTTGCGGAAGGGCGGCGCCATTTTGTTCTTGACGACGGTGACCTTGGTGCGGCTGCCGACCACGTCTTCGCCGTCCTTGATCTGACCGATGCGGCGCACGTCGACGCGCACCGAGGAATAGAACTTGAGCGCGCGTCCGCCGGTGGTCGTCTCGGGGCTGCCGAACATCACGCCGATCTTCTCGCGAATCTGGTTGATGAAAATCACCAAGCAATCCGAGCGCGAAATGGCGGACGTGAGCTTGCGCAGGGCCTGGCTCATCAAGCGCGCGTGCAGGCCGACGAAACTATCGCCCATTTCGCCTTCGATTTCGGCGCGCGGCACCAGCGCCGCGACGGAGTCGATCACGACTACGTCGACGGCATTGGAGCGCACCAGGGCTTCGACGATTTCCAGCGCCTGTTCTCCGGTGTCGGGCTGACTGACGAGCAAATCGTCCAGGCGCACACCCAGCTTGCGCGCATAGCCCGGGTCCAGCGCGTGTTCGGCGTCGACGAACGCACAGATGCCGCCCTCGCGTTGAGCGTTGGCGATCACGTGCAGCGTCAAAGTCGTCTTGCCCGAACTTTCGGGCCCGAAGATCTCGACCACGCGCCCGCGCGGAAAACCCTTGCCACCCAGGGCCAAGTCCAAGGACAGTGCGCCCGAGGGAATGCAGCGCGCTTCATTGATGGGAGCATTGGCACCCAGGCGCATGATCGCGCCCTTGCCAAAGCTCTTCTCGATGTCCGCCAGCGCGGCGGTCAGCGACTTGGCTTTCGTAGCGTCGACCCCCGCGGAAGCGCCGGGGTGGGAGGCGTGGATGGATTCGGCTTCGGACTGTGCTTTGGCCATGGTTTTGGGCGGCTAGTGGTTGTGCTTGGGACGGTTCGAAGGGTGGTCGGGTTTTGTTAGGGTAGCGCGATTGTAGCCCCACCCGGGCCGCAAGAAAGGCCCTAGGGCAAGAAATTCCTGGGCGCTGCACGGGGCCGCCGGACGGCCCGCGCGCGCCCCCAAGGACCTGGGCGTTCCAGCGGGCGCGCCGGTTTCCCTGGAGCGGGCATCGAAGCTCCATGGAAGACCCAGAGAACCCTTGCCGCGGGCCTTAGCCCCCCACCAGCTCGAGCAACTCGTTCATGCGCGATTCGATCTTCGAGCGCGTCACATGCCGCAGGCCGTCCACCGAAAAGCTCTCCACGCAGTAGGAGGCGGTCACGGTTCCGTATTGCATGGCGCGCCGCAAGGTGCGCGGTTCCGTGGAATCCGCGCTCGCTACCCAACCCATGAAACCGCCCGCGAAGGAATCGCCCGCGCCGGTGGGATCGCGCACTTCGACCACGGGATAGGCCGGCAGCGCAAAGCGCATGCTCTCGCCGATCAAGAACGCTCCGTGTTCCCCTTTCTTGAGCAACACGTAGCGCGGGCCGAGCTGGCGCACGGCCAAGGCCGCCTTCAGCAAATTGCGCTCGCCGGTCAAGAGGCGCGCTTCCTCGTCGTTGAGCACGATCCCGTCCACGCGCGCCAGCACCTGCAGCAACTCCTTGCGCGCGTGCTCGATCCACAAGTTCATGGTGTCGGCCACGGTGAAGCGGCGCTGGTCGCACTGTTCCAACAGGGCCAGTTGCACGCGTGGCTCGGCGTTGGCCAGGAACACGTAGTGCGACTTGCGCAAGTTCGTTGGCAATTTCGGTTGGTACCCCACCAGCACGTTCAGGTCGGTCGAAAGTGTGGTGCGCGTGTTCCAGTCCGACTCGTAGCGGCCCGACCAGCGAAAGGTCTTGCCGGCGGGCACGCGCTGGACCCCGCTGGTGCCGATGCCGCGGCCGAGCAGCTCGTCGAGGTAACGCTGCTCGAAATCCGCGCCGATCACCCCGACCAGTTCGACCGGCACGAACGGCGCGGCCGCCAAACCGCAGTACACCGCCGATCCGCCGAGCACGTTGTCGCGTTTTTCGAACGGAGTTTCTATGGAGTCATAGGCCAGCGTGCCAAGGATGCAAAGGCTCATCGGATCGGTGTGCTTGGAGGGGGACTGTGGACGAAAGAGAATCTGTGGATCAGGGCTGCGCGTGGGGCGCGGCCACGAGTTGCGTCGTCTAGGTTCGCGAGACTTGGCTGGCCGCGCGCCATTCGCTGCGCGCATTGGGCGCCAGCAAGAACAGGCCGCAGAAAAGGCCCGTGCACAAGAGCAGGATGCGGTAGGTGACGCTGACCGCGATGCCCAAGGAACTGCTGGCGTCGAACAGGTCGAAGAGCGAGCCGAAAATGTACTCTCCTACGCCCCATCCGCCCGGGGCCAGCGGCACGGCGCTGGCCGTATTGCCGATCGACACGATCACCACGTACTGCGCCGTGCGCAAGATGTCCTCGCCGAAAGCATGGCCAAGGATCACGAACGTGGCCACGACGAAGAAGTGGTTGACGAAGGACAGCAGCACGGCCCACGTCACTTGGGGCTTGCGCTTGGAATACAGCAGGACAGCGCTGTCGATTTGGCGCAGCAGCGCGCCGACTTTGCCCAAAGGCAGGCGCCCCTGCAGGCGGTCCACACCCAAACGCCGGCGCAGCGTTTGGCTGCAGTACGCAAAGGTGCAAAGGCCGGCCGCCACGAGCAATCCCGCCAGCGGCAAACGCAGGGATGCCAGCCGCTCGCCGGCCATCAAGGCGGCGATGCAACCTAGGACCAGCAGAGCCCCTAGCCCAATGATCCGGTCGACGAAGACCGAGACGGCCGCCGCCGTGCGCCGTTCGGGATGCTCGCGCGCGGCGAGCACCGCCTTGACCCAATCGCCGCCGGTGAGCCCGGGTACGACCAGGTTGAAGAAGAATCCCAGCGCCGTCAGGCGTAGGGCTTGGAACCAGGGCGTCGGGCAATCTGCCGCGCGCAGCAAGGTCCACCAACGCGCGCTGGTCACAAGCACGCTGGCCACGATGCAGCCAAGTGCGAGCGCCAAGCCGCTTCTCTCTAGGCCGCGAAACACGCGCTTCAAACTTGGACGCCACTCGAATGTGCTGGCAGCGCCTGAGGAGTCCTTGGAACGCTGGGCCTGAAAGACGCCGTCCACTTGAGGAAGCGGCGGCAGCTGCTTGGCATCGGGCGCCGGCACGAAGCCCACTTGCATTGCCTTCCAATCGCCCTGAATCTCGCCCTCGATGGTGTGCTGCTTGCCATCCACTTGCCACGAGAGCTGATCCGAAAGTGGCAACACGCGCGCCACCAAGTAGAAGATCAACGCCAGGAGCAGAAGGCGGAGTGCCAGCTTGCCCCAGCGCCGGGAAGGCGGCTGGAGCGCATCGGGCGCGCGCTGGGGAGGGCTTGGCGGCGCCTGCGGCGCGCCGATCACAGCGGGGTCAGCCGGGCGCAGGTCGGACGGGGGCGGGATGGGCACAGAACCGTACAGCTTACGGTCGGCCCGGCTCCTCTACCTGGCCATGCTCCTGGTACCACTGAAAAGCGGCCTCTTCGCGCAGTCCGGTGATCTCGCCGTTCGTGGCTCGCTCCAAGGCCCGCATGGCCCACGTGCGTACTTGGCCGTCCGGGCTTTGGACCGCGAGCTTGAGCATGCCTTGGATCCAATCTCGGCGTTCGCGCTCGGATGCTGCCTCCGGCAAGCCGTGGCGCTTGAGCGCGCGCAGGCCGGCGACGGTCACCGACTCCGGCTCGAGTTCCTCCAGACCGGCCGTCATGAGCTCGCGCAAGAAATCCGCTCCCCGCGCGAGCGCGCTCGCCTCCACGGCCGCGGCGCGCACCCGCGCCCAAGCGGGATCCGTGGCCCCATCCATGGCCGGCGGGCCGGCGAGCCCTGGATCCGAGCCGCTTTGGTCGCGACCGTCTTCCCGCAGCGCACGCGCCAAGGCAAAGCGTACGCAGCGGCGCTCCAGATCCAGCGCCAAGGCCAGCGTCGGTGCAAAACGCGCATCGCGTTCCCATGCATGGCCGCACACCAGAGTCAAGCCCTGCAAAGCGCGCAGCGCGCCATCTAGATCGAGTTCGAGCTGCGCCAGCGCCTGGCAAGCCGCCGGCAAATCCTCCGCAACAGCGGCCGAGACGGACGCCTGGTCGGCGGACTGCTCCGGGAAACCGAAATCCGCTTGCCATGCCGGATTGCTCGCCAGTTGCGCCTCGCGCGCTGCCGTCCGCGCGACGACCAGGAGCGCATCGCGCACTTGTTCGGGTGAGGCCGCGCTACTGGCCGCAGGTTCCGCTGAAAAGGTGCCGCTGCAATCCAGGCGCCGGCCCACGCGCCCCAGCTCGATCACCGCGCGTTCCCGCGACAGGGTCCACGGGTCGCGCATGGCGATGCGCGTGCACCAAGCAACCAGCAAGGCCTGCTCGCGCGGCGAGGCCGGTTTGGATCGCGCTAGGCCGAGCAAATTCTCCAGGCACGTCTGCGGCGGATTCTCGACGCGCTTGGGAGCCGGCGCGGATTTGGATTGCGGCGATTGGCGCAAGGAGCGCAGCAACTCCCGCACGGCGAAACTCGACTCGCTGACCAGTTCGGCCTCGCGCACGTGGAGGCCGCCTTCATCGTGCAGGTTCTTCAAGTTGTAGACGCGGGCGTCGAAGGATCGGCACCCGGCCAGGCTCAGCGCCGCCAGGACCGCCCCCCGACGCGCGCGCGCGCCGAGGGCCTGGCCCATCTGGCGCAAGGACAGATCGCGTTGGCTCTGGCTCATCGAGCGCCGCTTTCCCCGGTCGTCTGGCATGCAAGGCATGCCTTGGCCGTCGCCACGATGTTTTCGACCGTGAAACCGAGCTTGGCCAGCACGACTTCCCCAGGGGCTGACGCACCGAAGCGGTCCAGGCCCAGCGCGACACCCCCATCACCGGTCCAGCGCTGCCAGCCGAAGGTGCTACCCGCTTCGACGGAAACGCGCGCGTGCACTTTGGGCGGGAGCACCGAATCTTGCCAGGCGCGATCTTGCGCTGCGAACAGACTCCAGCAAGGCATGGATACCAAGCGCGTGCGCATGCCGGCGCGCTCGAGCTCGGCGCGCGCCTTGGCCGCCAACTCCACTTCGGAGCCCGTGGCGATAAGAATGATCTGCGGACCCGCGCCGCTCGCTTCTTGGAGCACGTACGCGCCGCGCGCGACGCCCTGCTCGGAGCGCTCGGGCGAGCCATCGACCACGCTCAGCTTTTGGCGCGATAGCACGAGCGCGCAAGGAGTGGATTGGGACTCCAAGGCATACTTCCAAGACCAATTGGTTTCATTGGCATCCGCAGGGCGAAAAACGTGCAAGTTGGGCATGGCGCGCAGGGCCGCCAAGTGTTCGACCGGTTGGTGCGTGGGGCCGTCCTCACCGACGGCGACGGAGTCGTGGGTCCACACGCATATCAGCGGGAGCTTGGCCAGCGCCGCGATGCGCACCGCTGGCCGCATGTAGTCGGAGAACACGAAGAAAGTCGAAACGAACGGCCGCAATCCGCCGTGGTACAGGATGCCGTTGCCGATTGCGCCCATGGCATGCTCGCGCACGCCGAAGCGCAGATTGCGACCGGTGCCGGCGCGTCCGTCGAAATTGGGGCTGCCCGCGATCGAGGTCTTGGTGGAACTGGAAAGGTCGGCGTCGCCGCCCATGAGTTCGGGCACGATCGCCGCCAAGGCGTTCTCGGCCTTGCCGCCGCTGTCGCGCGTGGCGGCCGCGCTGCCAACGGCCTGGCGCGGCAAAGCGGCCGCGGCCTTGGCGGAAAAATCGGCCGGCATGCGACCCTGCATGCGGCGCTGGAACTCCTTGGCCAGCTCGGGGAACTCCTTTTCATAGGCCGCGAATTTCGCTCGCCACTGGACGTGGGCCTGACCGCCGCGCTCGCTTGCCTGGCGGAAGTGGGCCGCCGCCGCGGCAGGAATGTGGAACTGCAGCTTGGGATCGAATCCCAAGCGTTCTTTCGCCAACGCCACTTCGGCCGCTCCCAGCGGGGCGCCGTGGGCCTCGCTCGTGCCTTGGCGGTTGGGGGCTCCGTAGCCGATGGTGGTCTTGACCACGATCAAGGAAGGCTTGCTGGCTTGCGCGCGCGCGGCTTCCAAGGCCTTGACGATGCCGCGCACGTCCGTGTCGCCATCGCGCACTTCTTGAACGTGCCACCCATAGGCGCGGTAGCGCGAGCTCACGTCTTCGGTGGAAAAACACAAGCTCGTCGGACCATCGAGCGAGATCGAGTTGGAATCGTACAAGTACACCAACTTGGAAAGGCCCAAATGGCCGGCCAGCGACGCGGCCTCGGCCGAGATCCCCTCCATCAAGTCGCCGTCGGACACCAAGGCGTAGGTGTAGTGGTCGACCAGCGTGTGTCCGGGGCGATTGAAGGCCGCGGCCAGCGCGCGTTCGGCGATGGCCATGCCGACTGCGTTGGCCGTGCCTTGGCCTAGGGGGCCCGTCGTTGCTTCGACGCCGACCGTATCCGCGCTTTCGGGATGCCCGGGAGTCTTGCTGTGCCACTGGCGAAAGCGCTTGAGCTCGTCCAGCGGCAAGTCGTAGCCGTACACGTGCAGCAGGGCATACAGCAGCATGCTGCCGTGCCCGGCCGACAAGACGAAGCGATCGCGATCCGCCCACTTGGGAGCGCGTGGATCGTGTTGCAGCACGTGTTGCCACAGCGCGTAGGCCATGGGAGCTGCCCCCATCGGCAGGCCCGGATGACCTGACACCGCTTGTTGCACAGCGTCGATGGCCAGCGTGCGCAAGGTATTCACGCACACCGAATCCACGTTTTGTTCCAGCACGGCCATGCAAGTCTCCTTCCGCTCGATCGAGAGCTGAGCTTCCTTCTTGGGGGGTGCAGCGCGCCGGGGGGCTTAGCGCGACTGCGGTGCGCCTAGATTGCCAGACAAGCAGCGCGGGGCAAGCAGGAAAGGTGGAGGCGGCGGGAATCGAACCCGCGTCCCGGAACTCGTTCGTTCCAGGCGTCTACGTGCGTATCCGGCGCAGTGTGTCTCGTCCCAAGGCGACTCGGCCGGCGTGGTGCCCAGGACCAGCCCCGGTTTGGTTCTCGTTGGTGCGCCCCGGGGCGGAACGCAGCCAACCAGCCCGCAAGTGGCGTTTCCACCAGGCCGCAGGCGAGCCCGATGGGAACGGCGACCTATTTAACTAGGCCGCGAGAGAATAGTTTTCGGCATGTAATGCCTTCCCAAGAGGATTGACAGGGTGACTTGAGGTCCCTGGCACGCAGCCCGGAGGTCTCGAAAACCGGTCGAAACCGGTGCGCCCCCGATCCTGAACCCGCGCATCCTAGCACGAGAGCATAGCCTTCCAAAGGGGCTACTGGCCGCGCCGGGCGCGGGAAGTCGCGCGGTCCATTTCGCGCCGATCCTCGCGTTCGCGCGTGGCTTGGCGCTTGTCGTACTCGCGCTTGCCGCGCGCCAGCGCAAGCAGCAGCTTGGCGCGCGAGCCCTCGAAATACATGGAAAGCGGCACCAGCGTGAAGCCGCGCTCCTTGACCTTGTCTTGCCAGCGCAGCAATTCGCGCTTGTGCAAGAGGAGCTTGCGCTCGCGCAGGGGCGCGTGGTTGTGCACGTTGCCCTGGGTGTATTCGGCGATGTGCGCGCCGATCAAGAACAGCTCGCTGCCGCGAAAGTGCGCGTAGGCCTGATCCAGGGTCGCCTTTCCGCCACGTAGGCTCTTGACCTCGGTGCCCGTCAGGACCAGGCCGCACTCGACCTCTTCCAAGATCTCGTAATCGTGGCGCGCGCGACGATTTTGGGCGATATGCCGCCGCGCGCTCTTTTCGGCCTTGGACATGGGGCACGATCCTAGTGTGTTGACCGGGGCCCCGCCTGGCCGCTACCTTCTTCCTCCTGTTTCGCTAAGCGCCCAAGCCCGGGTGGCGGAATTGGCAGACGCGCATGGTTCAGGTCCATGTTCCCTTAACGGGAATGGGGGTTCGATTCCCCCCCCGGGCACCAACTCAGAACGATCCGTCCTCGGGATAGCCGTGGATGGCGACCAGCAGCAGCACTCCGCCCAGCACCGCGGCGATGATCAGGATCCACATCCAAAGCGGCATGGCTCGAGGTGACTCGCTCTGCTCAGGATTGGCTGCCGGGAGCGCGGTACACCAGGATCGCACGCTTGCCCATCTCGCCGGGTAATTCGTGTTCCCACACGGTGTCAAGCCTAAAGCCCAGGCGCTCGGCTTCCCGTTCGGCGGCGCGCGTCTCGCGCGACCAGGCCGGGCCTTTGAGCATCACCAGGTCACGGATCGAGTGCTTGACCTTGCGCAAGAGGCGCACGTTTTCGCGCACGGAGGAGATCGAGCGCATGACCACCATGTCGTAGCGATTCTTTTGCAAGTGGTCCTCGCCGCGCGCCGCGATGGCGGTGGCATTGGCCAGACCCAGTTGTCCCAGGCACTCCTCCAGGAACACAGCGCGCTTTTGCATCGAATCGACCAAGGTCACGCGCGTTTGGGAATCGGCCAGCGCCATGGGAATGCCCGGATAGCCAGCCCCCGAGCCCAGATCGAGCACGCGCTTGCCGGTCAAAGGCAAGAGCCGCGTCGCGCGCCACGAGTCCAGCACGTGTTTGGCGGCCACCTCGCGCGGTTCCAGGATGGCGGTCAGGTTCATGCGCTGATTGCCTTGCAGCACCAGCAGCGCGTGCTCTGCAAAGCGATCTAGCAGCGCCGGCGCGACTTCCTCGGCCTCGAAAGCCCAGGTGATGGCCGCGCGCAATTCGTCCAAACTGGGTACGGGTTTGTCGGCGTGGAGCAGCGTCGCGTCCGGGTCGACGACCTTGGCGCTGGGACGACCGGGGCGAGCAGCGTCGCGGGGCGCAGGCGAGGTGGAGCTGTCCGTGGGATCCGCGGATCGCACGTCCCGAGGGTCCGGTTGCGAGGCATTCTGGGGGTCTTTCCCGGGCGGGATCTGGGTCATCTTCGCTCCCGTGGCAGGCCAGGAGGGACTCGAACCCCCAACCTACTGATTTGGAATCAGTCGCTCTAACCATTAGAGCTACTGGCCTAGCGCGATTGTCTTCAGGGAGCGTACTTCGCCCGGTGCTTGAGGGCAAGTCACGCTGCGAGGAGTAGGATGGAGCCGGCTCACAACGAAGGCGCACGACCTAGCCCACTTTGGGGGATGTTTTCACGAGGATGACCACGGAATCGCGCGGTGACGCGCACCAAGGCGATGCGATCGCCAGCCGGCGGTCGGTCGCACCGACTGCCCCGGCCCTTGCCCCCACCGTCGTGCCGGCCGAAGGCATCGCCTGGTCCGATCTGGATCAGGACGCCCTGCGGGTGCTCTCGCGCCTCTCCCGCGCGGGAGCGCAAGCCTATTTGGTGGGCGGCTGCGTGAGAGATCTGCTCCTGGGTCGCAAGCCCAAGGATTTCGATGTGGCGACCTCAGCCCATCCGCGGCAAATCAAGAAACTGTTCCGCAACGGACGCATCATCGGCCGGCGCTTCAAATTGGTGCACGTCACCTACGGCGTGCGCGTGATCGAGACGGCGACCTTTCGGCGCGAGCCCGCGCGCACGGAAT
Source organism: Planctomycetota bacterium (assembly GCA_021730845.1). GTDB lineage: Bacteria > Planctomycetota > UBA1135 > UBA1135 > JAKFYL01. The sequence goes on from JAKFYL010000181.1 coordinate 27,513, forward strand.
TCGAACAGGACTTGCTTATTGTCGAGGACAACGAGTTCGGAACCGCCGCCGAGGACGCCCTGCGCCGCGACTTCACGATCAACGCGCTGTTCTTGGATGTCGCCGCGCAAGACGGCGAGCTGCGCATCCTGGACTATGTGCAAGGCTTGCCGGACATCGAGGAAGGCATCCTGCGCACCATCGGCGACCCCAGCGTGCGCATGGCCGAGGATCCGGTGCGTATTCTGCGCGCGGTCAAGTTCGCGACTCGGCTCGGGTTCCGCATCGAAACGAGCACTTGGCAAGCCATGTGCAGCCACGCCAAGCAACTCGAGCGCTCGGCCAAGCCGCGCGTTTTGGAGGAAATCTGGCGGCTCTTGCGCTCGGGAACGGCACTGGGAGCCGTGCGCATGCTGCGAGCTTGCGGCGCGCTGTCCGTGATCTTGCCCCCCATCGACCAATTCCTGGGCGCTAGCGACGATCCCGACCCGGCCGCCCACGATCGCGCCGACAGCTATTGGCGTTTGCTCGAGGCCCTGGACGCAAACGTGCACCAGGGCGCCGCCCCGTCGACGGCCGTGCTGCTGGCGGTCTTGTTCTTGCGCCTGGTCGAGCGCGAAAGCGATCCCGCGACGCGCACTCTGGAAGGTCCGCCGGGCGACTTGGGCCTGGTGTTCGACGAAGTCGTCGGCGAATTCGCCGCCAGCGCGCGCATTCCGCGGCGCGAATTGAGCCAAGCCCGGCGCATCGTACTGGTGCAACGCCGCTTCACGCAGCCCGCGAGCAAGCGCTTTCGGCCGCTGTGGTTCGTGCGATCGGAGGAGTTCCCCGAGGCGCTGCACTTGTTCCAATTGCGCTCCATGGCCTGGGGCCAGGGCTGGGACGTGTACGAGGCGTGGGTCGAGCGCGCCGAGCGCGCCAAGACGCTGACTCCTGAGGAAGTTGAGGGGCTTGCGCCCAAGACGCGCCGGCGGCGGCGCAGGCGCGGCGGCCAGGGCCGCGGCGCGGAACAGGGAGCCGGGGAAGGCCAGGGCGAGCAGGAAGGGGAAAGCGATGCCGGGGGAAACGATTTCGGCTAGCGGACGGGCGCCCACTGGTGCAAGGCTGGGGTAGATTTTCAAAGATCCGCCCGCGGGGGGCCCTTTTGGGCCAGTCGATGGGAACACAGGCGCCTGTGCTAGCGCAGGCTGGCCATGTTGTTTTCGTGTCCGGCGGCCCACGCGGCCGGGCCCCTCGCGGAGCCTGATCCTTCGGGCGGTCGATCGCGGTCCGCATGTGGACTCCTGGTGCGGGCTTTGAATTTGCTCCGCACGTGTCAAGATCCACCTGATCATGTGGGCTCTTGCCAAGTGGTCAGCACCCAAGGCGGTGCTGGCACCGCTCGCCGCCGCGTTCCTGCTCGGTCCGGCCGCGGCCATGGGGCCGGTTTCGATCCAATCCAAGTCGGGCAAATCGGAAAAGCCAGCCAAATCCAATGCGCCGGTTCTGGATCCCAAGGAAATCAGCCTGCGCGAGAAGCTGCGCAAGCAGTGGGACGGACTGTCGCAGGCTGGCCGCGAAGAGGTCATCGCGCGCGTCGAAGGCGAGAGCCAAAGCATGGGACTTCTTGCGATCGCACTGGAAAAGCGCGCCGTCGAGACGCTGGCCGTCGACCCCAGCTACTTGGAAGCGGCGGGTGTGCAAATCCAGTTCTACGACCCCAAGCTGCACGCGCCCGGAGACCCGATTCCGCGCCGGCGATTGGACGTGAAGGACCCGGCCGCGGCGGCGGAATTCGAGCGCCGCACCCGGGCCGATCCGCCGCGCGAGGATCCGCGCGCGTGGGTCTACGACTGGGGCAAGCGCGAAGTGCACAGGCTCCCATCCGCCGGCACCAAGGAACACCTTTTCGAGATGTTCGTGCGCGGATTGCCTGCGCGCGCCGATCTAGCCGAAGCGGCCATGCTGTGCGCGCTCGACCAAGGCGCGGCGCAAAAAGAACTGGGCGCATTCGCCCACGCGTACACCGATCGCAGCGGCAACGTATACCCTGGTTTGACCCTGTACGACGTGTGGTCCAGCGGCAGCGCCATGGAAATGCCGGACGTCGACGTGCTGGGCATCATCCACGACGTGCACGGCGAATGGGATCGCTGGCGAGCGCCCATGCCGGACACGCAGCACGAGGCGGTGTATGCGGTCGTGGCCAAGGACTTCGCGCGTGCCAAGCGCTACCGTGCGCTGCGCCAAGCCCTGGCGCATGTGTATCTGCAAGGCGAGCCGATGCTGCGCGAAGGCCAGGGGCCGGCGCGGCGCAGGCTGCACGGGCTGTGGGTCGAATTCCAGAACGATGCCGCCGCGCTGTCCGGCAAACTCCCCGGCCCTGAGGATCTGGACGAGTTCTCCGCGTCTTGGACCGAGACCTTCGAGGAAGATTTCAAGCGCCTTGGCGAAGCCGACAAGCGCATCGATGCACTAGCAGCCAGTCGCAAAGCCATTCAGGGGCTCCTGAGCGCCGCGCTCTCCGATCAAGCACGCATCGAAGCCAAGGCCAAGGCCAAGGTCGTGCGTTAAGGCGATCGGCTGGCGACGAGAAGGGCAGACCACCTAATCCAAGGAAACAGCTAGACTCTCGGACGCTTGGAGTGCGCCCGCTCCAAGTGCGCCTTGTCTCGCTTCAAGGAGTTGCTGCATGAAGAGAGTCGACTTGATCGCGCCGCTCCTGCTTGTCCTTTCCAATCATGCGATCGCCGGCGGAGTTCCGGGCGCAGCGCTCGGCGAGGAGCCCACCTCCCCATCCGTCGCGGGCGACGTGCGCAAAATTGGTGCAATTGCGTGCCAGCCATCTTGGCAGTCGATTTCACCGGGACTACCAGAAGTCCGCGGACCCGTGTACGCGATCACGGTTTTTGATGATGGATCCGGACCTGCGATGTACTTTGGCGGAAACTTCGTGTCCGCGGGCGGTGTAGCCGCGAATCGTATCGCCAAGTACGACGGCGCGACTTGGTCGGCGCTCGGCAGCGGCATGAACTCCGCCGTCCTGGCTCTCCACGCTTTTGACGACGGCTCTGGTCCAGCGCTTTATGCGGCGGGATATTTCAACACAGCAGGCGGAGTCCCTGCGTCGAAAATTGCGAAATGGAACGGTTCCACCTGGTCACCGCTGGGAAGCGGTTTGAACGACGACGCTTTGTGTCTCGATGTATTCGACGACGGTTCCGGGCAGGCACTCTTCGTGGGCGGTTATTTCAATTGGGCCGGTGGAACGACAGCCAGAAGCGTCGCAAGATGGAACGGAGCTAGCTGGTCCGCGCTTGGTGCAGGTATTGATGCCTTCGGGTATTCACCATATGTAGCTGCACTTGAGGTGTACGATGACGGTTCAGGTCCGGCCCTATGCGCTTCGGGACTGTTTTCGAAGGCTGGCGGCCAGCCAGCGAAGAACCTTGCGCAATGGAATGGCCAAAACTGGAGTGAGTTGGGGGGAGGGTCGGTGTACGGAGTCGAAGCGCTAGAAGTCTTCGACGACGGGTCGGGCCCGGATCTCTACGCCGCGGGTAATTTTCCTACGATGGGCGGACCATCTACTGCGAAAGGCATAGCTAGGTGGAACGGCTCGTTCTGGTCGAAGCTCGGGAGTGGCGTGGGAGGCAGCTTGTGGGCGATTACAGTCTTCGACGACGGTTCCGGTCCAGCGCTCTTTGTTGGCGGCAAATTTAACATCGCTGGCGGCTTGTCGGCAAAGAACGTTGCCAAGTGGGATGGTGCCGCTTGGTCAACTCTAGGGCACGGAGTAAGCAACTGGGTGTTCGCGTTGCACGGTTTTGATGACGGCTCGGGACCGGCACTGTTCGTGGGTGGAGACTTCTTCGTCAGTCCTGCTGGCGATCCGTTTCTCGCCAAATGGGTTGGTTGTCCTTGCAGAGGGTCCCTAGCGACGTACTGTACGGCACTCGTTTCCACGAGCGGTTGCAGCCCGGCGCTTCGCGCCGCTGGCTCACCGATTCTCGCGAACCCAGCCGGCTTTAGCGTTGCTGGCATGCAACTGGAACCCGATCGCTACGGAGTATTGGTTTTCGGGACCACAGGCCCAAGCGGCGCGCCGTTTTCTGGCGGGACCTTGTGTGTCCAAGCGCCCTTGTACAGCCTCGCTATCAAAAACTCCGGTGGAGTGGGCACTTGCGCCGGTTCGCTTAGCTACACGCTCGCGGATTACCTGGCCCATCCAAGCGGCGGTCCGCTGGTAGTTGCCGGACAAGTCGTCAACAGCCAAGTGTGGTTTCGCGATCCGGCAGCGGCGCAATCCGTTGGGTTGAGCGATGGGCTGGAATTTTCGGTTTGCCCGTGAGCTGCAGCAAAACCGGAAAATTATCCTGATGAGAGTACCTCCTCGACTCCTTGCCTGATTCCACGCTATCGGGCTACCCCGCTTGGATCGAGAGGGAATCTTCCGCGGCTTGCAAATCGGAACTGCAGGGCGCCTGGTCGTCGTCGCGCTCCAGCCACCCCGCGGGCAAGGCGACTTTTTGCGTGCGCGAGCCCTTGGCGCGCGAAGAGCGCAGGGCGGGCACGGGAAACGGTTCGCTTGCGTCTAGCGCTTGCAGAGCGCGGTCCAAGTCGTCCAGCGAGTGCAAAGCACCCAAATTGCCGCGCAAGCGCGCCGAGCCGGCAAAACCCTTGGTGTACCAATCGACCCACTTGCGCACTTGCAGGAGTCCCATGGCCGGCCCCAAGAACTCGACCAGCGCCTGCGCGTGGGCGCGCAAGACGTTTGCGACTTCCCCCATCTTGGGCGGATGCGCTGGTTCGCGGCCGTCGAAGACGCTGGCCAGTTCCGCAAATAGCCACGGCCGTCCCAGGCACCCGCGGCCGACGATGACGCCGTCGCAGCCGGTTTGGCGCATCATTTCGAGCGCATCCCAGCATTCCCAGATGTCGCCGTTGCCTAGCACGGGAATCTTCACCGCTTGCTTGAGTTCGCCGATGGCGTTCCAGTCGGCGGTTCCCGAATACAACTGCGCCGCCGTGCGCGCGTGCAGGCCGACAGCCGCGCAACCTTCCTCCTGGGCCACTCGGCCCGCCGCCAAGTACGACAAGCGCTCGTCGTCGATGCCTGTGCGAAGCTTGACCGTCACCGGAACGTCGCCCGCCGCGCGCACCATGCTGCGGATCAAGTTCGCCAGCAAGCGCGGCCGGTGCGGAATGGCCGCGCCGCCGCCGTTGCGGGTGACTTTCGGCACCGGGCAGCCCAGATTCAAATCGATGTGGTCGACACCTTGATCGACCAAACTCCCCACCATGGCCCCCACTTCCACGGGATTGGAGCCATACACTTGCACCGAACGCGGATACTCATCGGGCGCGGAACTGGAAAGCAAGAGCGTGCGCGCGTGGCCCTGCAAATACGCGCGCGCGGTGATCATCTCGCACACGTACAGCCCGGCACCGTAGGTCCGACACAGGCGGCGGAACGGCAAATTGGTGACCCCCGCCATCGGCGCCAGTACGACCGGCGGCCAGAGCGCGAGCTGCTTGAGCCCCAGCGGGCCAAATTCTTTGGCCTTGGCGACGGGCGTAGCCGCGTGTTTGGCGCTGCACACGCGCGCGGGCAGGGCGCTGCGGTGCTGCTCTGGTTGCCCAGAGTCCACATTCTGCTCGTCGCCGTTCATCGCTCGCGCGGCTCGCTGCCATCGGTCGGCGCCGGCACCGGCGCCGGCACCGGCGGCGGTGCCGACGATTGCGGCGCCGGCGCGGCTGATTGAGCTTGGGTCAAAAGCGCCAGTTTTTCCGGCGGCAGCGGCAATCCACCCGCTTGGGCCTGGTCCTTTGTCTTGGTCTGGGTCACCAAATTGCCACTGCCCAGCTGCACCCATTCGGTTTCCAGCGCGCCGCTGGCGTCAAAGCGCGCGGCGCGCAGGCCCGATGGCGTGCGCAGCCAATGGTCGCCGTCTTCTTCCAGGGCCAGATCCCAGCGACCGACCTCGGACTCCAGGCCCTCGTGCATGCGCAGCACGAAGAAGCGGCCCGCTTTCTGCGTGTGCGCCAGCAGCATGGCGGTCGTGACGCTGTCCACGTCCAGTGCGACGATGGCTTCTTTCGTCGCCTTGGTGTCGATGAAGGCCCCGTCGCCGCGGCGTTCGACGCGCCAGGATCCGCCGACTTGCAGTCCGCGCGAGCGAAGCTCATGGCCGCCCGAGATCGCGCGCACTTCGAAGCGTTCGAATTGGCCGTCGACGATGCGCTGCATCACGTGCACCGTGAGTTACCCCATGGCCGGACCGGCAGACGGCCGATAGCGCCGGCCGCAAAATGCCAGCGCCCCGCTGGGTTCGCGCACCACCGACCAGCGTTCGCCGGCCAGGCGCCCCACGCTGGACTGGGTTTCACTGTAGCCCGAAATCAACACGGTTCCTTCCGGCTGCTCGGGCGCAGGGATCGACAGCGGTGCGCCGAGCGCCGCGCGCTGCCGCGTGTTCTCCTCGCGCAGTTGTTCGAGTCGCTGCTCAAGGTCGGCGCGCGTGAGCAGCTTGCCGCGCACGATCACGAACTCGACCTCTGCCAAAGCCGCGCTGGAGAGCGACGGATCCTTGCGCAGCGCCACGACGCTCGCCAGCGATCCCGCGCTCAAGGTTCCCAGGTCGGAGCGCTGCCACACCTTGGCCGCCGCCGAAGTCGCCAGTTCCAACGCCCGAGCGGGAGCGATACCTGCGCGCTCCCATTCCTGCAGCTCGTCGATCAGACCGCGGCCGGGAGCGAGCCAAGCGTGCGGGGCCCCGCTGCCCGGCACGAGGCGCGCGCCGGCGGCGTCCAGGCGTCGCACCAGCTCGCGTTGCACGCTGAGCGCGCGCTCCAAGCGCTGCCTTTCAGCGCTGGTGATCGTGACCTTGCGGCCGGCGAGTTCCGAGCTCCACAGCGCGGACCAGCGCGGATCCAAGTGATCCAGCGTGAAAGCTTGGCGCGCGGGGTCTTCGAGCAAGCGCGCCAAGGCCCGCAGTGCGGGCACGATCGCTTGGCGCGCGGCGCCGGCCTTGGCGATGCGCTCTTGGAGCGGAGAACGGTCGAAGTCCGCGAGTTCCAGCTCATCCCAGTGTTTGCCCGCGGGCAAGAACGCATCCAGGAACACCAGGCCGTGTCCTTTGTGTTGCAGCACGTCATCGAGGGTGGCCGCGCGCGGGAGCGGGCCGAACACCAAGAGCGGCGGCAAGACAACTGGCTCTTTGTCGGGTTCGGCCGGCAGCGGTTCGGGATGCGCCGCCAGTTCGAGCAAGCGCCGCCAAGGCTCGACGCCGATCCCCGCTTGGAAGGCGAGGAAGTCGGCTTCCGACTCGCGCAGCAAACGCACCTGATGCTCGACGTCGTGTGCCGAGCGCACGACCGCCGACAACGGCGCCGCCGGTGGGTCGCCATCGAGCACCGCTATCGCGCTGCGGATTTCGGGCATCGGGGACGAGGGGCTGGCTGCGTGCGCGCGTGCATCCAGCACGCGCCCAGGATCGCCACCGTGATCGAACAGCGTGAGCACACCGGCCGCGGTGTAGAGCGCGGCTTGCCCGGCGTCGAAATAGCAGTAGCTGTCGATCAGGCCGGGAATCAAGTACAGACCGGTCGCATCGACGCGTTGCAGGTCTGCGCGCTGCTCGGGCGAGGCGCTCGGCTCGGCGATGCGGCGCCCCTGGATCCAAAGCGTTTCTGGGCTGGCGGTCACGCCGAGTCCGGGTCGGTGCAGGCGGGCGCCTTCGATCAGGAGCGTCGGCTGAGCGCTCGCTTGGCTGTCCGGCGCGGCGGGTTTTTCTGTACCCGGCTGCGAAGATTGGGCCCCAGGATCCGCCTTTGGTGCTGCGGCTGGAGCTGCCTGGAGCGCAGTCCAGGCGCAGATCCACAGGCCGGAAAGTCTCGGCGACGCAGCGCTAGTGCAAAGGCGTGTCTTCATGGAGAGGCTACTTAGGATACAAAGGGATCCTCGTGGCTAGCGAAACTCGAACCAGCGCCGAGTCCATTCCCACCGTGCAGGTGAGCGAAGGCGAGCGCCTGACTGGCCCGTGGATCTTCGCGCGGCAGGTGCGCCAAGTGCGCGGCGCCAAGGACGGCGATCTGGTCGAAGTGCACGACGAACGCGGCCAATTCCTGGCCCACGCGCTGTTCAACTCGTACTCGGACATCCGCTTGCGTGTGCTTTCGCGCGGCAAGAAGAGCGATCTCGCTCAGACGCGGCCGTTCCTGCTGCGCGCACTGGCGAGCGCTGATCGCCTGCGGCGCAAGGTGTTGCGCCTGGAAGAGCACGGGGACACCTATCGCGTGGCGCACGCCGAGGGCGACGATGTATCGGGACTCATCGTCGATCGGCTGGGCGAGTGGCTGGTGTGCGAGTACCACTCGCTGGGGTTTTGGCGCCTGCGCGACGACGTGGCTTATGCCCTGGGCCAGTTGTATCCCAAGGCGCAGATCCAACATCGCATGCCGGCCCATGCGGCGCGAGCGGAAGGCATCGAGCCGCCCGCTCCCACCGAAAGCGGCGCAGCGGCGACCTTGGTCGAAAACGGATTGTCGTTTCATTTTCTGCCCGGCGAGGGCCACAAGACCGGTTGGTTCTGCGACCAGCGCGACAACCGCGCGCGCGTCGGCCGCTTGGCGGCTGGGCGCGATGTGCTCGATCTGTTCTGCAACGCGGGCGGATTCGCGCTGCAAGCGGCCAAGGCCGGCGCGCGCAGCGTGACCGCAGTCGATTTGGACGAAAAAGTCCTGGCGCGGGCGCGGCTTTCGGGAGAGCGCAACAACCTCCAGGTCAACTGGCGCCACGCCGACGCGTTCGACGTCCTGCGCGAGGCATGCACAGCCAGCGCGCGACCGGGCTTGATCATCGTCGACCCGCACAAGCTAATCCCCTCCAAGCAAGCCGAAGAGGACGGCATGCGCAAGTACCGCGACTTGAACACGCTGGCGCTGTCGGCAGTGCGCGAGGGCGGTCTCGTGGCGAGCTTTTCCTGTTCGGGCCTGCTAGCCGAGTCGGCCTTCATCGGCCTATTGTTTCAATGCGCGCGCCGCGCCGGGCGCGGGGTGCGCCTCCTGGAGCGCTACGAAGCCGGGCCGGACCACCCCCAGCGTCCCGATTTCACACGCTCCCGCTACCTGAAGGGAGCGCTTCTGGCTGTCGATTGAGCCTTGCCCGATCGGTTCGATCGGCCCGGGCTGCGGCCGGGGCCCGTGCGAGCAGCTGGCGCGGAAGAAGCAAGTGCAATGGGAAGCCGCCCGCGCTAGACTGCCGGTCACCAAACTCGCCCTCGCGGATCTTCCCTAGCTGGTCGACTTCCGCGGCCCATGTTCGGCCGTGGTTCGTTCAGCCCCAAGAAGCTCCGCGAGGGCGCGTCCGTACCCGGGAATCTTCCCGGTTCCAATTTGGGGACTGACCTTTGTGCGCCAGGCGTGGTCCTGACGGGGTCCGGCCCCTTCTGCCGCAGATCGACCCGCCGTTCCTTTGGAGTTGAGCCCCATGAGCCTCGCAGCACTGGCCACTGAAGACAATTGGCAAGCGTTCGACGAAGCCTGGGCGCGCATGATGGAGAGCGAGGGCGACCTTGCGGACCTGCTCACGGCCCTGGAAATCGTGGCCGTCAAGCGCCGCATGGCGCGTTGCCTGCCCAGCGTGCGCGACCACGCCGCCAAGTTGGCTTCCGGCGGCCGCGCGGAAGATGCGGCCGCGTTGATCGGCTGCGCCTTGCGCGGCGGCGGGTCTCCGGGAGAGTTGCAAGATCTGTTGCTGGAGTACGCGAGCAAGGCCTGGTCCGGCCAGGACTGGTGGATTTCCTACACGGAAATCGCCGGATTCACTTCCGGCGCTGCGGACATCCGCCGGGCGTGGACCTACTTCGACGACATGCGCAGCTACAAGGAGGGCGCGGTCGTGTTCCACGCTTCGGGCTGGGGTACGGGTGTGGTCGAAGTCGTCGAACCGATGCAGCAGGAAGTCGTGGTGCGCTTCCAAAGCGGCAAGAGCGATCGCTTTCCGCTGCGCTCCGCGGTCGAAATTTTCGAGCGTTTGCCCGACACGGACTTGCGCGCCCAGAGCCTGCGCGACCCCAAAGCCGTGCGCGCGCGCTTGAAGGACGAGCCGCTGGAGATCCTGCGCGCGATTTTGCTCCGTTACGGCGGCAAGGCCAGCAACGTCACCCTGCGCAATGCCTTGCAGCAGATCGGAATTGACGGCGGCGCATGGAATGCGTGGTGGAAGAAGACCCGCCTGCTCGCCGAGAACAGCGAGTGGTTCCGGGTTTCGGGCAACGCCACGCGGGCGGAAATCGAGCTCTTGAAGCGCGCCCTGGATCCCGTGGCGAGCCTGAAGAAGCAGTTGCAGAACGCGCGCAATCTCAAGGACGCCATGACGCGTGTGCGCGATTTGTTCGGCAACGCGAATTTGGAACCAGGGCTGAAGGAGGCCGGGCTGGAGGCCATGAGTTCCCTGGCCGCGGACCCCAAACAAGGCCTCGATCAACGCTTGGCGGCTTGGATGATGCTGCGCGAGCATCGCAAGGAAACGCCGGCCGAAATGTTGGCGCTGCTGCGCGCGGCCGCCGCCGAGCCCGATCCCAAGGATCCCTCGAACGCGCCCAAGCTGTGGTCCATCCTGCAGCAGATTCCCGGCGCGCGCGAACAGGAAGCCGCCATCGCGATCTTGGAAGAAGTGCTCGGCGAAAACTGGGCCAAGAGCGCGGTCAAGCAATTCCAGCACGCTCCGCCCGGCATGGTGCAGCCGCTTCTGGAGCGCCTGCGCGCCGCCAAGCTCGACAACGAGTTGCGCCAGGAATACGTGGGGCTGCTCGCGCGGCCGTTGCGCGCGCCGTTCGCATTGATCGCGCTCGCCAAGTCCTTGGAAGAATCGGGCAACGACAAAGGGCTGCCCACCGGTGTGCAGCGCGCCATGGCCCTGCTCGAACTGGCCGTGCACCTGGAAGAAGCCAAGCGCGGCAATACGCTCTGGGCCAGGGCCCACCAGCGCCTTTCGGATTTGCTCGTCAAGGGCAATCCGCCGCTCTTGCGGCGCTTGATGGCCGATGCCCAAGGCCCTGCGCTGCGCTCGCTGCGCGGCGTTCTGCAGCGCGGGATCGACGACCGCATCAACGACCTGCTCGGCGAGATCGCTTTGCAAGGCGGCGTCGACTTGGTGCGCATGGAAGCGGTTCCGTTCTGGAAGGAAGACAAGATCTGGACCACGCGCGCCGGACTCGACCGGCGCGACGCCGAACTGCGCGAAATCAAGCAGGTCAAATTGCCACAAAATGCCGATGCCATCGGACGCGCGGCGGCCTACGGCGACTTGTCCGAGAACTTCGAGTGGGCGCAAGCCATCGAGGAGCAGCGCCAGCTCACGACCACGGCTTCGACCATCGAGCAGGAACTGCGCAAGGCCAGCTTGCTAGAGAACGCGCTCATCCCCGAGGGCATCGCCGCGCCGGGCACCAAGGTCACCTACAAGGAAACCAAGACCGGCATCGTGCACACCGTTTCGATCCTCGGGCCGTGGGACTCCGGCGAGGGGATGGTTTCGTACCGTGCGCCCCTGGCGGCGGGCATGCTCGGGCTGCGGGCTGGCCAATCGGCGGTGCTCGAACTGCCCAGCGGCCAGCTGGCGGTCGAGCTGATTTCCGTGTCGCCGCTGGCGCAACTGTAACGACCTACCGGTCCTAAAGCCTTTGCGCGCAAGGAATTGAGGCTGTTCGGCGCAATCTAGCTGGGGCCCTGTTTTCGGTGGCTATGGTTATAACATCATGATAATCTGATTCGTGTGTTGGCCGACGCCTCTCTGCCGTCCTTGCTGCGCCTCTTGGGCGACCCCACCAGGTTGCGTGTCCTGGCCGTGCTCGAACGCCAGGAGCTGTGCGTGGGCGACTTGGCGCGCGTGCTAGCCAGCGCGCAAAGCCGGATCTCCAACCATCTCAAGCTGATGCGCGCCGGCCAGCTCCTGGCGGAGCGCCACGAAGGCAAGAACACGTACTTGCGGGCGCAGATTTCCCCCGCCGGTCCCCTGACTTCCGGACTGTGGACCAGCTTGCGCGCGCAGGTCGCGCAACTGACCGAGCACGCCGGCGACGTGGCGCGGCTAGAAGCGCTGCGCGAAGAGCGCGAGGGCAAGGAGCGCGCGTTCTTCGATTCCGTGGCCGCGGATTGGGACAAGCTCGGGACCGACTTCTCGAGTGGACAAGCGCGGCAACGCGCCTTGGCGCAACTCTTGCCGCAGGGCCTGTGCATCGCCGACCTGGGCTGCGGCACGGGCTACTTCTCGCGCGCGTTGCTCGGCTTGGTGAGCCAAGTGATTTGCGTGGATCGATCGCCGGCCATGTTG
>JAKFYL010000017.1 GCA_021730845.1 Planctomycetota bacterium
TCTTGCGGAAGATGTGGGCCGGGTGGGCCTCGGGCAACTGCCAGGCTTTGCCACCATAGCCGCTGCTTTTGTAGGTCGCCCCACCCGTGGAGAAGGCTTGCGCCACGTTGATGTCGTGGTTTACAGCGTAATTCATGCCAGCGATGTCGGGAATGGGCTGAGAGACGCCGGTCGTGATTTGCCCGGTCGCCGTACCCGTGGTCGCACCGCTCGAGTAGACACTACCGTTGACCGACGCGTGGTCTTTGATTTGCACGCCGCCGCCACTGTAGACGTTTCCAGTGATCGAGTCCGCCTGGTTGTTCTTTCCGCCGAATTTCATAACATACGACGGATCTCCGGAGCTGTTGCCTGCAAACAGGGCTGTCGAGTAGATGTTTTCCGTCTCACTCTCGAGCACAGCCTGGACGCCACGCATGGCACCGTTGTGGTTTCCGAACACCGTCACCGTGGTCGTGTCATTACCGTTGTCGACGACCGTGCCAGAATAGGAGCTGCCGCCGAACGGTACGGCGGCGTTGCCTGCGCCGATGCCGACGGCGCCACCTGCCCGAAGGGCCGCGATCGTCTCGTTCAATCCAGCCTCGGCGACGTAGAACGCCCGCATGGTCGAGGTATCAGCCACCTGTTCGTTCTTCTTCGCCCCGCTCACAGCGAGCATGGCCCCAGCCATGCCGGCCAGAACGAAGGTGGTGATGATGGCCAAGAGCAGCGCGCTCCCGCGGCGCGAATCCCGCTTCTTCAATCGAATGTCTTTCATAGCTCTCGAGTCCCCCAGACTCCGGCTCGTACGACCCTTTTTTTGCGCACGCCTGGCCCCATTTCCAAGCGTGAGTGCAGCGGAGCGATCTCCGCGACGCATTGGGTCTCACTTCGGTAAGCGCTATGTGCTATCTGAAGCCGCTGTCAGGAATCCTGCCAACCAGCTCGGCCGCTCGGAGCCAGCGCGAAAATCTTGCCGGCGCGCCCGGCCATCCTGTCATCTAGCGGCTGCGACTGGAAAGAGCATCCAGCCAGTCCTTGCGCACGGCTGGCAACTTCCAGCCCGTGACAGCCACGAGCGCTCGGTGCGCACGCGCAACCTCGTCCTCGTCCTGCGAGTGCAGCAAGTCCGCCAGCTGGGGACATGTAGCCCCGAGTTTCAGACGCTCCACGACAGCCATGGCCGCGCGCCTCAAGGCCGGCTCCTGGCGTTCTAGGAGCGCCGCTAGGTGCAAACCCGTCGCACGCGCGAACAGCGGGTGGCGTGCGATCTCGGCCAAGGCCAATACGACTTCGCCCGGATCTTCGACGACCAAGAGTCCGTAGCAGCCGGCAGAGGATTCATCCCACCACTTCTGTTCTGCGGCGTACCACTTGCGCCAGCCTTCTGTCGTATCGAAGCTGCGTTCGCTGATGCGCTTGAGGCAGCTGCGAGCTGTCGTCGCCACGAGCGGATCGAGGTCATCCAACATGTCGAGCAGGTACGGCACGACCGTCTCCGTGCGCAGAGCCGTCAAGGCACTTGCAGCCGAGCGGCGCACGGCATCCGCATTTTCGCGCTCGATGCGCTCGAACAGGCGATCTAGCGTGCTGGCCGACACGCCATCCCAGGCCTGCGGCGCTAGCCGCGCAAAGGCCTCGAGCACATCGACTTCGGAGTCCAAGTGCTTTCCCAGCATGTGCGATAGAGAGAAAAGCCCCTCCGCACGCCCAGACAAGGCTATTCCGCGCGCGATGCTGCGCGTCCACTCGGCGGGAAACCCGCGCGCAAGTCTTGGTTCGAGGGCCTTGAATCCGAGGGGGTTGCGCTCGAGCACGGCCCCCAGAGCCTGGGCTACCCGGGACTCTACTGACTCCGCTTGCATTTGCCTTGCATCGATGTGTTCCAAGGCGGCCAAGACAGTCAATGGCGCATCCGGCGAGTCGGTCTGGCCCACGACGCGCACAAGTACAAGCCTGGCGTTCAAGGGCATATCGATCCGGAATCTGGATGCGGCGTACGTGAGGACGTCCGAGGCGGGCAGGATCTTGAGCGCGTCCATGAGGATGGTCGCGCGGGCTTCGATGGCCGAGCGCTCAACTGGATAGTCCACGAACGGTGCGGTTGACTCCCCAATCAGGACGGAGCAGACATGCGGGATCACCCGTGGACCAATGGCCGCCACGCGTTCGGAGAGCATGAGCTGCGAGGATGGCCTGGTCGACACTTGAGGTTGCAAAGTGAGCCAAAGGCGGCTCTCGATCGAAAGCGCCTGATCGTCCTTGGCTACTTCGTCGCTGCCTCTGAGCAGTTCCTGTGTCACCCCCCTGGATGAGGTTGCACTGATCAAGAGCGCAGCCAGCACCGCGCCTTGCAATCGTCGTCGATTTGCCACGTGATTCTCGCCGAACCGAACTTACGGGACGGCAATCTCTCGCCACACCAGCACGGACCAGGCTGTCCCACCAGGCGTGACTCCCGGAAGCCCAGGCAACGTGAGGTCTCCAACCGAGATTCGGTCGTCGAACTCGACTTGCAGCTTCGCGTGGTACGACCCGAAGTCATGGCGGATCGCCACATGATTGCCGGCTGTCATGTTGCCGAACACGGACACCTTGGAGGACCCGGACGCGGACAAGTTCGTATCGTAGAAATTGTTCTCGGCGTACATGAAGGCTTCCATGTGCTCAAGCGTGCCGAACGTCGGGTCGCCGAAGTGGATATTTCCACTATCTGGTTCCTTCTCGTCCTTGATGGCGACGAACGCGATTCCGTCGCTCTTGGGATCCTCGTAGAAGATGTTGTCCGAGATGTAGATATTGCCGTTCACGATGAACGTGACTTTGAGCGGGTCGCTGCCCGGGCTACCGAAGGTAAACGTGTACAGCTGGTAGTTGTGAATCCACAGGTTTCCGTCGATGTAGAACACCTTGTTGTTCGAGCTGAGCCCCGGCTCACCACCTAGGCCTGAGATCGTGATCTTGGTGCCGTCCGTGGATTGCACATTGCTGCTGTTGTTGAGCAGCTCGTAGGGGTCCTCGAGGAAGTAGTCGTCTTTCGACGTCAGGCTCGTTTCGGAGGAGCGGTTCGATGGGTTCTTGCGAAAGATATGGCACGGGTTCGTTTCAGGAAGTTGCCATGCCTCCCCGCCCAACTTGTTCCACTGGTACGTCGCATCAGCGCCTGCGAAAGCCGCAGCCACGTTGATATCGTGGTTGGTGGCATAGTTCATGGCCGGAATGTCGGGAATCGGCTGGCTCACGCCGGTCTTGGAGGTTGCCGCGCCCGTGCCCGACACCGCACCCGTGGCATAGGCGGTACCATCGATCTTGGCATCGTCTTTCAGAACAATGCTGCCACCACTGAAGACGTTGCCGCGCACCCGATCGGCTTGCCCCTGCTTTCCTCCCAGTTCCAAGGAATAGTTCGGATCCCCGGACTCGTTGCCAGCGAACAAGGCGCAATCGTAGATCGTCGTTTCTTGCTTCTTCAAGACGGCCTGTACGGCGCGGGTTTCGTTGTTGAACAAGCCAATGCTGGTGATCGTGGTGGTTCCGTCGCCGTTGTCAACCACCGATCCACTGAACTCGCCGCCGCCGAAGGCGTTGCTGGGTGACGTGGAGAGCATGGCGGGTTGTCCGGACTTGAGCGCGGCAATCGCGTCGTTCAAGCCGGCTTCGGCCGCGTAGAAGGCCTTCATGGAGCCCGTGCCAGCGCTCTGCTGGTTCTTCTTGGATGCGCTGACTGCGAGCATGGCTCCGGCCATGCCGGCCAACACAAACGTCGCCACGATCGCAATCAATAGCGTGCTGCCCTTTCGTGCCTGAGAGGTTCGAATCGTGATGTGCTTCATGAGTGTTCTGCTCTCGCTGGGTTTCCCCGTGGATCTACATTTCCAGTCGTACGATGGCCGCGCTGGTGTTCGGCTCGAAGGTTCCTAGCTCGCCCATAGCCATGGTCGTGATGCGCACGACGAGCGTGTTGTCCTTGCGTACGAAAGACAGGCCTTTTTCGTCGATCAGTCCGTTGTGGTTGTCGTCGAGTCCGTTGGCCTTCTCCGCCTCCAGGTACTTGGCTACATCTGCACCCAGCGTGCTCATGTGCTCGCCAACACCTCCGTCATCCCGGATCAGGACCACTTGGCCCTCGTCCACCAGACCGTTGGCGTTGTCGTCCAGACCGTTGCTCGACTCTCCTTCGGCAGGCCGCCACTCGATGCGGCGCAACGACGACCAAACCACGCCATCCGCCGTGTAGCTTTCCAACTGGCGGAACTGCAGGCTCGAAGTACCCCAGGTTCCGATCGGATCGGGGTTCAAGCTGGCCGTGCGCAGCATTCCGAGTTCCTTCACCACTTCCTTGAGCAGTTTGCTGGCCGAGTTTTCGACACCCTTGGCCTCGGATTCAGGCAGCTCGGTCCCCAGGCTCGGTCGCTTGGGCAGGCCGATCAAGCCAAGCAGCACGCTCAAGGCTAAGACCCCGAGTGGGATGCGTAGACGCTTCGCTCTGGCGCTCAAGGTCGGTGCGCTTGCCGCCGCCGACTGCTGGTCCATGAGTTGTGTGACAGCCGGATCCTGGCCCCGCTCAGCGACCGTTTGATTCATCGATCCACCGGCCCGCTTTCGAGCTCGAGCGCTCGGTTGTCATTGGCCGCGCTCAAACAGCAAGCACTCCGCCGCGTCGACCTCGAAAACGAAAGCACCTGCCCGACGAATCGGGACCCGGACGCCAGTTTGGCGCGCAATTTCGGAACGTCGGACACCATGATCACCCGCCAGCAATGCACCAAGAAACGTACCTCCCCCTGGGGGCACGCTGAGGGTGATTGCCAAGGACAGCTCTCGTGTTTCGTCCGTTCGGCGGTCCGAGCTTCTACCGCGGTCGCATTTTCTTCACGGCCGCGGGCGGCTTGCACACGGATCGAACTGGCAGGCCGACAGGCACGATGGAAAAACTTTCCCGCTCGTCAGGCCACCGGAACAGAATTCAAGGCAGCCTTGAATTGTTCGGCGCTCGCATAGCGGTCCTTGCGATCCGCCATCAATCCCTGAAGTACCACGCGTTCCAACTCGGCAGGTACCTTGACTCCCGGCGCCCGCTGGAGCATGGATGGCGCGCGTTTGTCCAGCTTGGCTTGGAACACCTCGAGTAGGGATTTTCCAGGCCAGGGTAGGACGCCCGTGGCCAATTCGAACATGACCGTGGCAATGTTGTACACATCGCTGCGCACGTCCGGCGACTCCCCGCCGAATTGCTCGACTGGTGCATAGAACGGAGTTCCGATCAGCGCGGTGCGGTCTCCCAAATGCTTTGCATTCCACAAGCCGGCGGTCACGCCTCCATCGACCATGATCGCGTGCAATCCGCCGCGCCCTTTGCGTTCGGCCACGAAAATGGTCGAAGGTTTGATGTCACCGTGCACTAGACCTTGACGGTGGACCTCTATCGCACCGTCCAAGAGCTGTTGGCCCAACTCGGCAACGGCTAGCGGGTCCATGCGGCGATGCTCTTCCAGCCACGCACGCAATGTCCGGCCGGGGGGATAGTCGCTGGCGACGAGCACGTTGCCGTTGCCTACCAGCTTGACCTCTCGCACACGCAGCACGTGCGAAGAGGAAATTTGGCGCCAAGACTCGAGCAGGCTGGCGAAGGACTTGGCTTGCGCGAGCCCGTCGAACATCGCCGAAGGAAACACCGACAATTCGACGCGTGCTCCGCTGGGTTCTTCGCGCGCCTCGAGCACCGAGGCGAAGCCGCTGCTGCGATGTGGCCGCTCGATTCGATACGGCCCGAGCGTTCTCCCGGGCGCCAAGTCGAACAAGGAAAAATCGTCGTTCAGCATGCTCGCCATCGTAACGGGACTGACGCCGGATCAATAGCTCCGCGTGTCCGTGGCGAAGTCCTTCCACTTTCCGGTAGAACGCAGTTGGGCGAGACACTCGGCGAATTCGGCGAGTTCGCTGGCGCGCGTGTAGAAGTGTGGACTCACGCGCAGCCCAGCCTCGGGCCGGTGATCGACCAGGAAACCTTGCTGGGCCAATGCGGCAACGAAAGCCGGCCCGTGCTCGCTCGGCGCTAGCCCGACGGTCAACATGCCACCTCTGCGCGCCGGGTCGGATGGGCTGGGAATGCGGAAGCCTCGATTGAGCAGGTCTTTGCGCAAAGTCTCGGTGAGCCGCATCGAGTGCGCGCGGATCCGCTCCACACCCACATCTAGGACGATCTCATAACCCGCAGTTGCCGCGTACAAACTCGGGACAGCCGGAGACCCTTGCAACAAACGCCAAGCGCCACTGGCGTACTTCTGAGGCCCCAAATCGAAAGCAAAGGGTGCGCGGTGCGCAGCCCAGCCCGTGATCCTTGGCTCGAACGTCTCCAGCAGGCCGGGCCGAACGTAGAGATACGCAGCACCGGGGCCGCCACACAGCCATTTCACCGAGCCACCGCACACCATGTCGACCCCAAGGTCGATCACGTCGACAGGTACGGTGCCCACCGATTGGTACGTGTCCAGCAGAACCAGCGCGCCCACCTCGCGCGCCCGCTTGCAGATAGCTTTGGCATCTTGCACGAAGGCACTGCGGAAGAAAACGTGGCTGATCGGAACGATGAGCGTGCGCTCGTCGATGGCATTCAGCAAGTCTTCTAGTTCGACCCCGACGCCATCGCGACTCTTGACGACCTCGATTTCCGCGCCGTAGCGCTTCGTACCTTCCCAAACGTACATGTTCGTTGGAAAGTTCTGGTCGGTGTACACGACCTTGCGTCGCGGTCCGGAAAAATCGAGCGCCGAGGCCACGATCGATTGGATGACCGACACGTTTTGGTGCATCGCAACCGTGCCCTCGGGGGCGTGCAAGATCTTCGCCAGCATGTTGCCGATGCGAACCGGAGCATCCCACCAACCTTCAGCCCAGGCGCGAACTCCGCGCGTCGCCCACTGATCGACGAAGACCGCCAGCTTGTCGGCTACCGCACGCGGCATGGCCCCCAAGCTGTGGGTCACCAGGTAGGTGGTGTTCTCGAGAATCGGAAACCGATCGCGCCAAGCCGAGGCGAAGCGATCGGGATCCTCGGCCAACGTCGGCCGAAATGTGTTGGCCGCGGCCGAATCAGTTCCCATGGGCTCCAGTGCGGGCCTCGCCCTCGACGTGCTTGGTCTTGAGCGGCGGCATCGCGACTCCCAGCACGTCGCCAGGCGGCAGCACCAGCCCAGTCGCCTTCAAGAATTCGCCCAGCCCACGCAAGAAGTCTCGCACCATGTCGGCCACGGACTCGCTGCGCAGCCCCAGGGCAACGGCTCGAGCATCACCCCTCGTCCCAGGGCGGCCAAGCGAAAGCAACGTCACACCCAGCCAGCGATTCAGCATCTGCTGTGCGTGGGGTCGATTGGCCGGGTCGCGACAATACTCGATTACCACGGAATCCTCCGGCAACACGGGGGCGCGAGTTTCGTCCAGCCGAGTTTGGGCCGCCGCGGCAAAGTCCTTGCAGGAAGACGTGGCATAGGCTTGCAGGGCCCGGAAATTGGCGCGTTCGCACAGGAACGAGCACACCGCAAGTTCGATGCGCGATGCAGGGTACGGCACGCGGTCCAACTTGGGCCGAATAGCGGCCATGATGTCGTCGAACCCCAGGGACTTGTACAGGCGCACCAATTCGCGGAATTGCTGCAACGAGGTATCCAGCGCCCGGGCCAGCGCAATCTTGCTTTCCAGGTCAGGCATGAACTGGATGCCGTGGCCACGGATGTTGGCCAGCATCAACTGGCGGTAAGCCTGGCCCTCGACGATCTTTTGGAGCAGGTCGAGGGTCTCTTGAGGGTAAACGGTTTGGGTCATGCTCGAATCCCCTTTGAGGGCTCATTCTAAGGGGATCTCTTGGGCCTCAGGCCAAAAACCCGCGCGAAAGGGCGTACCCATGCCGCGGCCAGCACGAGAACGGCGCTCAGCGCCCTTCAAGGCCAGGCGGCAGCGGACGCCCCGTCAACTGTTCCGGCGGAATTCGCAGCCGTTCAACGGGCCTCCCCCCCAGGATGTGCTCTTGGATGATGGTCTCGACGTCGCCGGGTACAAGCCCGCCGTACCACACGGCGTCGGGATACACGACCGCCACGGGACCATGGGCGCACTGGTCCAGGCAACCGGCCTTGTTCGCGCGGACGATGCGCTTGAGCCCGTGCTCGTGCAGTTTGGTCTTGAAGCATTCTACTAGCTCCGCGGCACCACGTGGGGAGCAGCTTCCGCGCGCATCATCCCCTGTGCGCTCGTTGGTGCACACGAACACATGCTTGTGAAATTCACCCATACGTATGACCCCATTTCACTGGGCGAGCAACTCGCGCGCCAAGATAAGCTTTTGAATCTCGCTCGTGCCTTCGTAGATGCGCAATGCGCGCACTTCGCGCGCCAAGCGTTCGGCAACATTGCCTTTGGTTACTCCGAGCCCCCCAAAGTGCTGCACTGTTCGGTCGCAAATCCACCAAGCGCTTTCCGTACTGACCAACTTGGCGCGCGCGACCGCGGCCGTGGCCGGCTGTCCCTGATCGATGGCCGCGGCTGCTTCCTCGACCAAGAGTTGGGACGAGCGCAAGCGTGCATCCATGTCGGCCAGGTCGAAGCGCAAGGCCTGGTTGGCTACCAAAGGCTTGCCAAACTGAACACGTCCTTTCAGGTGGCGTATGGATTCGTCCAGGGCGCGACGGGCCATGCCGCAGGCCGCCGCGGCCACGGACGTTCGGAACCGGCCGAGCACATCCAGGGCCAATTCCTGTCCCGCCCCGACTGCCCCCAGGCGCCAGGCATCGCTGACGGTGACTCCATCCAAGTGCAGCTCGCCGATCGGATGGGGAGCGCTGACTTCGAATCGCTGCACGCGCAGCCCCGAACTGCGCGCCGGCACATGAAACATCGTCAACCCGTCGCGCCGGCCGTCCCCCGCTTCACCACCGGTGCGCGCCAGCAGCGTGAAGAAGTCCGCGATGGGCGCGTTGGAAATGAAGGTCTTTCTGCCCTCCATTTGCCAACCTGCCCCGACTCGCGCGGCGCGGGTAGTTATCGATCCCAGATCCGATCCGGCGCCGGGCTCAGTCAAGGCCAAGGCTGCAATCGCGCGCCCTTGGGCCACCTGGGTTAGCAGTTCGCGTTGCAGTTGCGGCTGGCCCGCCATGCTGATCGCGTAGGAGCCCAAGCCTTGCATGACGAACATGACGTCCAGGAGCCCCGAGTGATACGCCAACGCTTCGCGAAGGGCGCACAGCGCTCGAACGCTTACGCAATCCGGTTGCGCCAAACCCGCGGCATCTTCGCCTCCATGGAGCTTGGGAACGACCCAGCCGGTCAACCCGGCCGCATGGACCAGTTCCAAGGCGCGCCGTGCCGCCGCCAGTTCCTCCATGGACTCCAGCGCGTGCGAGGCATCGCGCCCCACGCCGTCGGCGAGGGCCGCTAGCTGGGCCAACTTGGGATGCGCGTGCTTCACGATTGGTGAGGACGATCGGACTGCTCATGAAACCGAGGCGGACGTTTGGCCATCGCTGCCTCGTAGCCCTCCCGGTAATCCGGATGCAACATGCACTCGGCCTGAATCCACCCTTCGAGCTGCATGGCTTGGGCCAAATCCACGCTTTGCTCTTGCTGCAACATGCGCTTGGTCACCGCCATCCCCAAACTCGGTCCATCGGCCAGCTTGCGCGCGAACTGCACAGCAGCCTTGGGCAATTCCTCAGCACTGACGACGGCGTTGTAGAGGCCGATCTCGTACGCCCGTTGCGCGTCAATGAATTCGCCAAGCATCAGCAATTCGCTGGCCCGACCCAAGCCCACGATGCGCGGCAGCAGCCATGCGGCCCCCATGTCCGCACCCGAAAGTCCGACTTTGCTGAACAAGAACGCGATCTTGGCCTCTCTTGCGGCTACGCGAATGTCCGCAGCCGCGGCCATGACCGCTCCAGCGCCACAGGTCGTGCCATTGAGTGCCGCGACGATGGGCTTCTCGAGCTTGCGCATGTTCTCGATCAGATCGCAGGTCATGCGCGTGAACGCCAACAAATCGCTCTCGGGAACTCCGAACAAATGACCAATGATGTCCTTGACGTCGCCACCGCTGCAAAACGCCCTGCCGGTTCCGGTCAGAATTACGCTGCGCACCCCTTCGCGGTAGCGCAAGTCCACGAATGTGTCGCGCAACTCCGCGTAGGAATCGAAGGTGAGCGCGTTGAGCCGCTCCGGGCGATCCAATTGGATCGTCGCGATCCCATCGTCCTCGTGGTATCGAAAATGCTTGGGTTGCATGTCACTCTCGTGCTTTGGCTTGTGCGTTCAATGGAGCGCTGCACTCGATGGCAGCGATGCCCTGAATCTCCACCAATGCGCCTGGTTCCAAGAGGCCGCTCACTTCCACCAGGGCCATGCTGGGCCAGGTCGCGCCGATGAGCTCGCGCCAGGCCGCGCCCAATTGGCGGGTCGCATCCATGTACTGGCGCTTGTCCGTCACATAGATCGTCAGCGCAACCAAGTCTTGGCCGGTCCCCCCCGCCGTGCGCACGACATCCAGTACGTTCGACAAAGCCTGGCGAAACTGCGCTGAAAAATCAGCGCCGCCCACCAAACGCTGTTCGGCGTCCCATGCGATTTGCCCCGCGATGAACAGCAGGCTGCGGCCTGG
Source organism: Planctomycetota bacterium (assembly GCA_021730845.1). Lineage (GTDB taxonomy): Bacteria > Planctomycetota > UBA1135 > UBA1135 > JAKFYL01. Next base: position 10,628 of record JAKFYL010000017.1, read on the forward strand.
GGCCACGAGTACTCCGTTCTCGTAGCCTTTGGGCGCTTTCCAGCCCGCCGGTCGAATGCTGCGGCGACTCACGCGGAAACCTCTTCCAAGATTTTCGGGCCGGAGCCGTCGAGCTCGACCACGCGCCCGTTGGCGCTGCCTTCCATTAGAGCCAGCACCTCCCGGGCGACGTCTTGCGGCGTGACCAACCGCCCGCCGGGATTTTGTGCGGCCAGAAAGCCGCGCAGTTCGGTTTCGCTCTTGCCAGTCTTCTCGCGCATGCGCGCGATGTTCTTGTCGGTCATGGGCGAATCGACGTAATGCGGGCAGATGGCGTTGATGGTCACGCCGGTGCCTGCCAGATCGAGCGCCGCGGCACGCGTCCAGCCCAGGAGGGCATGCTTCGATGCGCAATACACGCTGACGTACTTGTATCCGCGCAAGCCGGCGGAGGAAACGATGTTCACGATGCGTCCGTAGCCGCGCGTACGCATGGATGGAGCCAAGGATTCGACCAGGCGCCTGGGGCCATGGAAGTTCACGCCCATCAAGCGTTCCAGGGCATCCTCGTTGTGTTCCGAGAACAACGGTGCCGAATGCACGATGCCGGCGTTGTTGACCAGCCAATCGACCGGCCCCACGCGAGCCTCGATGCCTTGCACGCGCAAGGCGCCAGCTCGGATCCCGTCCTTGGAGGCGACGTCCAACGCGATCGCCTCGGCCGAGCCACCCAGGGATTGGATCAAGCGCGCCACGTTTTCGCAAGCAGCCAGGTCCAATGCTGAGACGATGACGTGAGCCCCCGCGGCGCCAAGCTGCTGCGCGATCGCGGATCCTATGCCCCGTGACCCTCCGGTCACGAGCGCGACGTGACGGTGGCTCATGCTCGTAGTGTGCCTATCTCGGGCCGGTCCCGCCAGCCGAAGCGTGTACCCGCGCGTGGCGGCCCGATGCTCTAGAGTTTAGGCTTGCCCGCATGGTCAGCGCGCTCACCGAGTGGTTTCAAGAACGCCAGTCGCAATGGCTGTACGCGCGGCTGGAGCGCATCGAAACCGACCAGCATCACAAGCAGCTTTTTCACGAACTCGGGCAGGCTGCTGAGCGCCAGGCCGCGATTTGGGAGCAGCGCGTAACGGAGCAGAAACAAGAGCTGCCTCCATTCCACCCGACCCTGCGCGCGCGTTTGGCCATGATCCTGGCGGGCAAGCTCGGCCCCGCGCGCATGAAGCCCGTCCTGGCGGCCCTCAAGGTCCGCGGGCTTTCCGTGTACAGCACGCGCTCGGGCCTTGCCGCCGGCCACAGCATGCCCACGCAGGTGGGCGAAGTCGGCGCGCGCCATCGCTCCATAGCTGGCGGCACGCTGCGCGCAGCGGTGTTTGGCGTCAACGATGGGCTGATTTCAAATGCCAGCTTGATCCTGGGTGTTGCAGGGGCTGGTGCCCTTCCGGAGACGGTCATGCTCTCCGGCGTAGCAGGACTCTTGGCAGGAGCCATGTCCATGGCCGCCGGTGAGTATGTTTCCGTGCGCTCCCAGCGCGAGTTGTACGAGGGCCAATTGGCGCTCGAACGCGCGGAACTCGCCGAGTACCCCCAAGAGGAGCAGGCGGAAATGGCCTTGATCTACCAGGCGCGTGGGCTGTCCAAGGAGCAAGCCCTGGCCATGGCGCAAACGGTCATGGCCGATCCCGATCGCGCGCTGGATGCGCTGGCGCGCGAAGAGTTGGGTCTCGATCCCGATGGCTTGTATTCGCCGTGGCGCGCAGCAGGCGTTTCGTTCGTTGCCTTCGCGGCCGGCGCGAGTTTGCCACTCGTGCCCTACCTTCCGATCCTCGAATGGTCGGCCGGCCGAGCGCTGCTGGTGGCGATTCTGGCAACGCTGATCGCGCTGTTCGCGGTGGGAGCTGCGATTTCGATGTTCACCGGTCGATCGGCCGCGATCACGGGGCTACGGATGGTGGCGATTGGATGCCTGGCGGGCGGAGCTACTTGGCTCGTGGGTCGCGCTCTAGGCGTCGCTGCCGCGTAGCGCAACTGCGCCCCCAACTCTTAGGAGGCCTACGGCGTCCCCTCGAACAGCAAGCGATAGCCGATCCACAAGCCGGCCACGTCGGCGATGACGTGGCTGATGTATCCCGGCCACAACGTGCGGAAGCGCGCGTAACACCACGACCACACGCAACCGGCCACGAGAACTCCGGCGCAGGCAAGCATCGTGGTGCGCGTTCCCAACTGGAACTGGAACGCCACGGCGTGGTGCACGGTGAAGAAGCTGGCCGAGAGCAGAATGCTCATCGCCGCACCGGCCAAATCCTCGCAGCGCTGCTGGACGAATCGGCGCCAGACCCACTCCTCGAGCAGCGAATTCACCAGCGCCAGATACAACGCCAGCGCCAGATACCGCGGTTTGGAATCGAGTCCCGCTTGCACGAGCACTTCCCGCAGGCGCTGCACGTCGATCCAAGATTCGCCCAGCCAAGCGTAGGCCCCATGAATTGCCGCAGCCATCAACACGCCTAGCAGCACCCCCACGGCCAGCCACTGTCCAAAAGTGCCACTGGGGCGCCGTCTGGAGAAGAGCGCCGGCCGCTGCATGCGCTTTGGAAAGAACGTGGCCACGCCAAGAATCCACGTCTTGCAGGCAAAATACACCGATTGCCCGAGCACGCCAGGCCACCAGGCAAACAGCGCCAGTGCCCCCAAGGTCGGGAAGGGGACCACCAACATCAATCCGATCCAGGCGTTGCGATGACGGCGGGACACGGCTCGCAGCCTACCCGCTTTGGCGCGCAGAGCCGAGGGAAGGTGCACAATAGTCGTATGCACGCGCATCCTGAGCCCGCGCCCGGCGCCTGGCCGCTTCCCTTTGGAGATTGGCCTACGCGCGAACAGGCCCGTGACAGTTTGTTGTTCTCGCAACGATCCCTAGGCGCATGCTGCGCGCGCACGCGCACTTGGGTGCCCGCCATGGTCCCCTGGCGGGCGACACAAGAGGGTTTTGTCACGCCTCAAGTGCTCGATTGGTACCGGCGCTTTGCCATGGGCGCACCTGGCGTTCTGGTGGTCGAAGCTACCGGCATTCGCGACATCAAAAGCGGTCCCTTGCTACGCATCGGCGACGACCGTTTCTTGCCGGGCCTGCGCGAATTGGTCCAGACGGTGCGCCAGGCTTCCCAGGGCCGGACACGGCTTCTGATCCAAGTCATCGACTTCCTCGCGGTTCGAAAGCGGCCGCAAAAGACCCGCTACCTACAAGAATTCCTGCAACTGGGTCCCGAACACAGGGCCGCGGCAACGCGCGCCATGGGCCACGACCAGCCCTTGAGCGATGCTCAGGTGCGCGCCGCCCTGCTGGGCATGCCACACGAAGAACTGCTGCAGCACCTGTCCGCGCGCGAGCGCGAAGATTTGGAGTACGGCTACCGCGAACGCGTGGGCGATCTGCACCTGCCGCACGTGGCTGAACTTCCACGGGTGCTGCCGGATCTGTTCGCGGCCGCCGCGCAGCGCGCCCGGCACGCAGGCTTCGATGGAGTCGAACTGCACTTCGCGCATGCCTACACCATGGCTTCCTTTCTCTCGCGCACCAACCAGCGCAGCGACGGCTACGGTGGCACGTTGGCCGGACGCCTGCGCTTGCCGCTCGAAGTCGTGGCCGCGGTGAGGCACGCGGTGGGCCGCGACTACACCGTGGGCTGCCGCCTGCTCGGGGACGAGGTCATCGAGGGCGGCAGTCGCCTGGAAGACACGCGCGTCTCTTGCGCCGAGCTGGCCCGCGAGCTGGATTTCTTGTCGCTTTCGACGGGCGGCAAGTTCGACGATGCACGCCAACCCAAGGTTGGCGAGGCGGTCTATCCCTACACCGGCAAGAGCGGGCACGAATGCATGCCGACCGTGCGCATCGATCGTCCCAGCGAGCCAGGGGCGCGCGGGCCGTTCGGCCGACACCTGGCGTTGGCCGGAGAGATTCGGCGCCATGTGCGCGCTGCTGGACACCAAGTGCCGATCGTGGCCGCAGGAGGCATCGCCAGTTTTCGCGTCGCCGAGGAAGCCTTGCAGCGCGGTGACTGCGACTTCGTCGCCGCGGCCCGTCAGTCTTTGGCGGACCCGGATTGGTGGCGCAAACTGGAAATGGGCGAGGGATCGAAGATTCGACGCTGTTTGTTCACGAACTATTGCGAAGCGCTCGACCAACGTCACGCCCAAGTCACCTGCCAGTTGTGGGACCGCGACTTCACGCGACCGGACCCTTGGCCCAGTTCGCACGCGCACGGCATTGCTCGCTCCAAGGACGGCAAGCGCCGGCTGGTCGCGCCCGGCGCGGACGAATAGGCTGGCAGCATGGTTCGGCTAGCAGGCATCGAGATCCGGGGCGTTTCGGAAGGTGGGATTCAGACTTGCTTGGATCTTCCCGAAGTCAAAATGTGTTTTGACTTGGGCCGTGTGCACGAATGGGCAGTACCGCGAGAATTGGTCCTGTTCACGCATGCCCACATGGACCACATGGGCGGCATCGCCGCGCACACGGCCTTGCGCCACCTGCGCCGACTGCCGCCCCCGCGCTACGTCGTTCCGCCCGAGAATGCTGCGGACATCGAGGCGCTGCTCGAGGCCTGGAGACGGCTGGATCGCTCGCGCATGGAGTGCCAAGTGATTGGCCTAGGGCCGGGCGCACAGATCGAATTGCCCAATCGCTGGATCGCGCGCCCCTTTCGCTCCCCGCACCGAGTGATCACGCAGGGCTACGGTCTTTGGAGCAACAAACACAAGCTCAAGCCCGAATTCGCCGGGGCCCCGCCGAAGGAGATTCGCCGCCTAAAAAGTCAGGGCGTGGAACTGACTTCCTTGGTCGAAACGCCCGAGTTCGTGTTCACGGGCGACACGCTGGTCGAGGTCGTGGAAGCCCAAGAGGTCGTGCGCAAGGCGCGCGTGCTCGCGATCGAGGTCACGTTCCTCGACGAGCGCGTCAGCGTGGCCGAGTGCCGCGAAAAGGGCCACACGCACCTGGAGGAGTTGATCGAGCGCGCCGATTTGTTCGAAAACGAAGCCATCTTGCTGCTGCATTTTTCCACGCGTTACACCGAACGTCAGATCTTGGGCCTGCTCGAGCAGCGCCTGCCCGACAAACTCAAATCGAAGTGCTCGGCCTTCGTGCGCTCGCTCCAGACCCGCGACTGAAGCTGCCGCGCGCTTTCCACAGCAGCATGCAGGCCAATCCGACCAAGGCCATTGCAGTAACGGCATTGGCCAGGTGCAGATCGAATCCGCGTGAACTCACCAAACTCGAGCGCGCCAGGCTCACCAGAGCCCACACGGTGACGACCAGCAGGAACAGCATGGGCACGAACGTGATGCGATTGGAAATCGAACGCTTCTTGAGCCACGCGCTGAGCACGATCAAGGTCAAGGCCGCCAGGAGCTGGTTGGATGCTCCAAACAGGGTCCAAAACGTTTTCCACGACCCCGGTGCGGCCGAGCGCAAGACGATGTAGGGCAAAGCCACCGTGGCCAGCGTGGCTGCAAGGCCCACCAAGCGCGATTTGGTACCCAGCAGTTCCTGCGCCATGTAGCGCGACAGCCTGGTGCACACGTCCAACGTGTCGAACACGAAGGTAGAGAACGCCATGGCGCCGAAAGTGATCGCGAAAGCTAGGTGCTCCGGCCCAATCAACATCGTCAAGAAGCGCCCGATGCCGTTGCCGTAGATCTTGCCTGGGCTCAAAGCGGTGCCCTTGGCACTCAAGAGTTCGCTGCTCGAGCAGATCATCACCGTGGCCAGCGCGATCAGTGCGACGAATCCCTCCGCGAGCATGGCGCCGTAGCCGATCCAGCGCGCGTCGGACTCACGGCACACCTGTTTGGATGTAGTTCCCGAACACACCAAACCGTGGAAGCCCGAGCAAGCACCGCACGCGATGGTCACGAACAGGAACGGAAACAGGCTGCCCGTCGCGCCGCCGGCGTCGAAGGTCTTGAATCCGGGCTGCTCGATGGAATAGCCGCCGAACAGCATGCCGACCAGGCCCAAAGCCAGCGCGCTGTAGAGCACGAAACCGCCCAAGTATCCGCGCGGCTGAAGCAGGGCCCACACCGGCGTGATCGAAGCGATGGCGCAGTACACCAGGATGCACAACACCCAAGTTTCGCGCGGCAAGGTCAGCAGCTGCGAAACCTTGGTTCCATACCACGCCACGGCGAACGTAGCCGGAACGAAAATCACCGTCAGCAGCCACAGCGGCAAGCGCAAGTAGCGCTGCGCGAGCCCCATGGCCACGGACAGCCCAAGGTACATGACACTCGCCGCTGCCACGGCACCGCCGGGATCGAATGCCGCGCCAGCCAGTTCCTCGCCGCCCGTCAAAAACGTTTCGGTCGTCACGTCCGTGAAGGCAATGATCACGTAGATCAGGGCGATCCAAATGAAAGCCAGCAGGCACCGGCCCGCGCCTGGTCCCAAGTGCTCGCGAGCCAATTGCGGGATCGACTGTGCACCGTGGCGCATGGATCCATATAGGCTCGCGAAATCGTGCACGGCCCCGATAAAGACCACGCCGACTGCGATCCAGACCAGGCACGGGATCCAGCCGAATACCGTGCATGCCGCAATCGGACCCACGATGGGTCCTGCGGCCGCGATGGCCGAAAAGTGTTGTGCGAAAAGATAGAAGCGCGGCGTTGGAACGAAGTCAACGCCGTCGTCATGCAAGGTTGCCGGAGTCGGCCGAGCATCGTCGGGCGCCAGAATGCGCGCAACCCGGCCACCCCAGACGTTGTAACCAACCGCGAGCAGCCCTAGGAACCCGAGCGCAAGCACAGCCAACATGACTTGGTCACGCCTGGCGGGCTTCGGCCTTGCGCTCGGAATTCTCGATGAAGGTGGCGCACACCACGTCACCCAGTACGTTGACCACCGTGCGCCCCATGTCGAGCAGGCGATCCACGCCCAGGACCAGCGCCAGCCCGTCAGGGGGCACGCCCACCTGCGCCATGACGATCATGAGCAACGGCAGGGAACCGCCGGGAACGCCAGCCGCCCCGATCGAAGTCAAAACGCACAATCCAACCACCAGGATCTGCTGCCCGATGGTCAATTCCACGCCGAAGATCTGCGCAATGAACAGGACGACGGCGCCCTCGAACAGCGCCGTACCGTTCATGTTCATGGTTGCCCCAAGAGGCAGCACGAATCCGCATACCGACTCGCGCACTCCCAGCTCGGTGTGCGTCAGCCGCATCGACGTCGGCAACGTTGCATTGCTCGAGGAAGTCGAAAAGGCCGTGACCATGATGGGCATGGCCTTGCGGAAGAACTCGATCGGCCGCCGGCCCGAAAGCCAGCGCAGCAGTACGGGATACACGCCGAGCACTTGGATCAAGTAACCAATTAGGACCACAGCCATGTAGGCCGAAAGCTTGGCGAGCAGTTCCCAGCCGAATCGGGAGGTCACCACGAACACCAGGCAAAAAACTGCCATCGGGGCGAGTTTCATGGCGAAACCCACGATCACGACCATGGCGTCAGCCAGAGAGTCGAGCCACAAGGCCATGCCGTCGCGCCGATCGCGTGGCAGCACGGTGAGTGCCGCGCCGAACAACAGCGCAAAGACGATCAGAGGCAACATTTCCATTTTGGAAATCGCGCCCAGGATGTTGCGCGGCACGAACATGTCCAGCACCTGATTCACACGTGCAATGGGTGTCGGCAGGCGCTGCGCCTGTGAGGCCGCCTTCACGCTGGCCGCGTCCGTCGAAAAATCGGCCATCAGCTCGTCGCGGGTCGCGCTGTCGAAGCCCACTCCAGGCTCGACCAAGTTCATACCCACGATCCCGATCACTGCGGCACACGAAGAAGTGAGCGCGAAAAACGCGAGCGTACGGCCACCGATCCGTCCGAGCTTGCTCAGGTTGCCAAGGCGCGCAACGCCGGCGGCCAGTGAGGCGAACACCAAGGGCACGACCACGAAGAACAGCAGTCGCAAGAACACCTGCCCGATCGGGTGCGCAACGTACGTCGAGAACGACTCCACGAGGCGCTTCGCGCCGTCCGAGTTGCTCGCCCAGGCCTTGGCGGCTATGCCAGCCGCGGCACCCAGACCCAGCCCGATCATGATCGAGTACTGCTGGCTCTTGGGCGCGCTCATGTTGGCGATGCTACGGGGCCGGCGCGCGCGCGGTCAACCATCGGAAGCGATCACTTGGTGCCGGATCGTGGTTTGTACAGCAAAGAAGCCCCGATGGTGATCACCAGGATTCCGCCGACAGTCGACAACGCCCAGCCCACGGGGATGTGGTAACTATGCGCCAAGAGCATCTTGATGCCCACGAACACCAAGATGGCCGACAGGCCTGCCTGCAGGAAACGCAGGCTGGTCATGGCTTCGGCAACCGCAAAATACAGGGCGCGCAGGCCCATGATGGCCAAAATGTTGGAGCTGTACAGCACCAGGCGGTCCGACGAAATGGACAGCGCCGCCGGCACCGAATCGACGGCGAACATGACGTCCGTGGATTCGATGACCACTAGGGCCAGGAAATGCGGCGTGGCCAGCAGCTTGCCCCCGCTGCGCAGGAAGAAGTTCGCGCCTTGGGTTTGCGAGGTCACCGGCAGGAAGCGCTTGGCCAAACGCAACGCGAGGTTGCCTTCGGGGTGAATCTCGCGCTCCTTTTCAAAGCCGAGCTTGATGCCGGTGAAGATCAAGAATGCACCCAGCACGTACAAGCTCCACGCGAAACGCTCGGTCAGCTCGACTCCGACGAAAATAAACACCCCGCGCAAGACGATGGCCCCAAAAATGCCCCAGAATAGGACCCTGTGCTGGTGCTCGGGCCGAATGGCAAAGGAACGAAAGACGACCACGAAGACGAAGATGTTGTCCACCGAAAGGGCTTTTTCGGTGATGTAGGCGGCCAAGAACTCTTGCGTTCGCTGGGTTCCGTTCTCGGCCCATAGATACAAGGCCAGGCAGAACAGAGCGGCCACGACGATCCAAACCACTACCCACGCCATGGCTTCGCGAAAAGCCATGGCATGAGGCTTGCGATTGACCAGCCCTAGGTCGATGGCGAGCATCGCCACGGTCATGACCCAGAACACCGCCCATAAGGTCGAATCGGTCATGACTGGGAGCGCGGCATTCCTGGAACGAGCGGTGACACCATCGCACTAGGTGTACAAGAGTAGTCGGATGTAGGACGGGAGGCGCTTGGCGAGCCCATTGACCACATGGCCGCGCAGCAAGTGGTACACCGCGCTGCGCTGACTGACTCCTACCATGACGGCGGTTACGCCCAAGGTTTCCGCGGCGCGGATGATACCCTCCACGGCGTTGTGCGATACGGTCCACACGGGAATCAAGGTGAAGCCTTCCCGCTCGGCAATGCGCGAGGCACCCACGATGCCCTCAACCACGTCGGGTTCGAGCTCGAAGTCGCTGGCTCGCACGAACAGCCCCGTGCGCTCTTCGACGAATAGCGCGTAGATAGTGGCCCCCTTGCGACCGCGCTCGCGGTTCATCGCTTCGGTGATCAATCCGGGATTGAGAGTGCGCATCGCCACGAGCGTGCTGGATGGGTAGAGCTTGGCCACGTCTTTGGCTTGGGCAAGACTCAGAATCTCTACCTGGGCTTGAGCCTCTAGGTGTTGCTCGGATTCAATCCGGCGTTCCTCGGCGCGGCGTTTGACCCAACCTTGCTTGTACACGAAATCCGCGATCCAGCGGTGGCGAGTTCCAAGTGCCAAGGTCATCCCAAGGGCGACCATGGCTACTCCAAACACCGTGGCTGCTTGTTTCGTGTACAGATTGGTGCCCCAGGCGACCAGGACGATGAGCGTGGTCGCGACACCGACCCAAAAGCGCAGGCCCCGATCCTCGGCGCGCCAGCGAATCAAATCCAGACCGGCAGAACTGAGCACGAACGCGCCTAGCAATCCGAAGGCGTATAGGTTGCCCAGTAGCACCATGTTGCCCTTGGCGAAAAACAGGATGCCGGCTGGAAGTATGGTCGCGGTGAGAATGGCTACGTGCGGCGTCTTGTAGCGCCGATTGCGCGCCGCGATCGCGGCCGGCATGTAGTTGTGATCGCTCAGCGCCAAGAACACGTGGTAGCTGCCAATGATGGCCGTATTGGCCGCCAGCAGCAGCAGTGCGGCGGCCGATGAGACGACCGCGATCTTGATCGGCAGCCCGCCGTGCAAGAATCCTAGCTCCGAAATGAAGCGCTCCGAATCGTGGACCTTGGTCGCGTATGGCAAGAGTGCCACGGAGAACAGAGTCAGCACCGGCGACGTGAGCAAGACCGTGCCCACGACGAACTTCATTCCTCGCGAGGCGGTGGCCTGGATCGGCAGCTTCATGGCAGAGCCCAGCTGGCTGATGCTCTCCAGACCAGAAAACGCCAACCAGGCGCCGGAAAAACCGATCAAGAACTCGCGCGTGCTCAGGTGACCGGAGTTGCGCAGGTTCTCCACGATCATCGACCACTGGCCCGGAATGGGGTTGAGCACGACCACGCCGATCACGACGATGTTGACCACGAAGGCCAAACCCGCCATGCACAAGGACAGCATCGCGCTCTCGCGAATGCCGATGATGTTCACGAGCGCCAGCACCGAAAGCGATAGCAGCGCAAAGAGCACGACGTGGTGCTCGAAGAATGGAAAGACACTGCCGAGGTAGTGAATGCCCGACGTCGACGAGATAGCCGACGTCAGGAAATAGTCGATGCAGATCAGGAGCCCGCCAAACGCGCCCCACTTTTCGCCGAAGGCGTTGGACGCGACGCTGACTACCCCACCACCTTCCGGAAACCTCCAACAGATCTCGACATACTTCCTAGCCAGCAACATGAAGCCGATGGTGGCTGCCAGTACGAATAGCGGCGTGGAATTGCCGACCTGCGAGAAGAGGATGCCTGGAACGTAATAGATCGACGTGCCGATGTCGGCGAACACGACACCCCAGACGAGCAGGGGAGTGAGCTGCCGCAGGTCGAGATCGGGGAGCACACGCCTAGGGGCGTTCTCGCCTGCTTCTGGTCGGGACATCGAGGGGGATGGCTGAGCAACCCAAACCCGGGGACCCGGATTGGCGGTTGCTGGGGTGGGGCAGCAATCCCCCATTCCATGGACAGGCCCCAGCCGCCGTCAAGTGCGGCTCGCGAACTGGCGCGCAGGCCCAGCTACCGGCCCCAAGAATGCGACCGGGAAGCTGGGCCTTTCGCCGTCACAGGAAGAACAGCACGGTCAGCAAGCCGAAGATCGGCAGTAGAATGAGCCCCGAGTACAGCATGTAGCCGAAGAAGCCCGGCATCTTGATGCCGCTTTGCTCCGCGATGGCCTTCACCATGAAGTTGGGGCCGTTGCCGATGTAGGTGTTGGCTCCCATGAACACGGCCCCGCAGGAGATCGCTTGAAGCAAACTGTGGGCCAGGTCGCCCTTGCCGAGAAACTCCTTCAAGTACATGCCTTCGACGGCAACACCTTGCATGCCGCTAGCGGTGGCGGCGAAGGTCAGGTAGGTGGGAGCGTTGTCCAGCACGCTGGAGAGCAGGCCCGCGCCCCAGAAGAAGTGCCACGGCTGGCTCATGGCAAAGGCCTGGCCCGCAATGTCGCGCTGTCCTTGTCCCCAGGCGTTCAGGATGAGTAGCGCCGGAGCCATGGTGACGAAGATACCGATGAACAGCACCGCGACTTCGACGATGGGGACCCAGGAGAAACTGTTCTTCTCGCGCAAGTTGCCCGACGTCGTGAACCAAGCCATCAAGCCCAAGCCGATCATCCCAGCTTCTTGCAGGCCCATGGGCCAAGGCTTGCCGCCCGTTCCCACGCCGGCACCCGCGCCGTAAATCACCAGCACGACGCCGAGTAGATACAAGAAGTTGTGCGCCCCTTCGATGCGCAGCGGGTCGTGCCGCATGACGGCCTCCAACTGGGATCCCTCGCGAGCTCGCTCTTCCTTTTGCAACACGAGTTGGTCCCAGACGTTGAACACGACTAACAGGATCGCCACGACGATCAGCCACTCCTTCCAAAGGCCGAAAGTCCAGGCGAACGGCACACCTTTTAGGAAGCCCAAGAACAACGGTGGATCGCCCAAGGGGGTCAGCAGGCCCCCGCAGTTCGAGACGATGAAAATGAAGAACACGACGATGTGGACTGTCTTCTGCCGCGACTTGTTGGCGCGCAGAAGAGGGCGAATCAAGAGCACCGACGCGCCAGTGGTACCGATGAAGCTCGCCAATCCGGCCCCCAGCGCCAGAATGCAAGTGTTGACCAATGGCGTTCCGGCCAAGGACCCTCCGACGTAGACACCCCCGGTGATTACGAACAGCGAGCCCAAGAGCGCGATGAACGAGACGTACTCGTGGCCCTTCTCGAGCAGATTGTGAACCCCGGCTTCCCCGAATTGCAGGACCATGTAGGCCCCGATCGGGATGGCGAACAAGGCCGAGACGATGCCCTTGTTGCGGTTGTGCTCCCACCAGTGGTTTGCAACCAGGGGCAGCACCGCAATCGAGAGCAAAATCCCGGCGAACGGAATCAGAGTCCAAAGCTGGAGCTCGGTGCCCATGTTGGCGTGGGACTGCTCGAACGAAAAAGCGTGGGAACTAGTCGCGATCACACTGACCAGCAACGCCGCCGCGCGTGCCAGCCAAGCGGAGGCCGGGGGAATTGTCTGCATGGGAATCCGGTGAGGGTTGGGCTGACCCCAAGGGGAAAGGTCTGCCGCTCGGGTTCGGGGCCGGCAGGAAGTTTGCAACCCTGAACCGTCTGCATCAAGTTCGGACTCCGAAGCGGCCGCCCTTGACTCCGCGAAACGATTTCGCTGGGCCGGTGCCTATTCGCAACTTCCTTCAAGAAGTGCCAGGGCTGGGAGCCGAATACTGTCAGCGCTCACCTACCCCCCCGGTCCGAAATAGCCCCGGAAACATGTTGGAAATCCAAGTAGCCGTCGTTCTGTGCGTATTCACCTTCCTTTGTGGGGCCGCCCTTGCCTGGGTGCTCCAAGAGAAGAAGCACACTGCATCCTTGCGTACTTTCACGGCGTCCATGACGTCCAAGGTTCGCGACCGGATGGAATCCTTCGAGCTGCTCGAGAGCCAGGTCAAGACCTTGCTTGGCGCGCTCAACCAGATGGAAGGGGCCTTTGCCAAGCAAATGGGCATCCAAACCCGTTTCATGAAGCGCCTGACCTTGGGGGTGAACACGGCCGCAAGCAGCGCGACGGCGGCCGGCGCGGTCGAGGACGACTTGTTCGTGCTCGACATGGATAGCCAAGACACGCCGTCCACACAAGCCGCCAACCGCAATGGCGACGGAGCCTCGAGCGCCAACACTGGCACGCTTCAGGAGGTCATCGCGAGCTGGGAACAGCGCTGCAAATCGATGCAGGATGGCCAATTCACCGAACTGGAACGATTGCGCAAGATCATCCAGTCCCAAGCCAAGCAGATCCAGGATCTGATGCCGACCACCCAGTCGAATCAGAACACTCACGATCTCGATTCGGTCGCCAACTCCACGGTCCGAAACACGGTTGTCGTCGATGCCCCCAACGTGGCCGACGTGGCAACTACCTTCGTGCCCGACGTGTTCGCGACCTGGGAAACGAACGACGATGAGTCCAACGACGCTTCCGATTCTCAAACGCAATCGGCTGCTGCGCAGCTCTCGGCCCTTGAACCCGAGCCCGTGACCCAATCGTCGAACAGCAGTTCATCCCAGTCCACGAGCCCTGCCTCCAGCATGAACACCAACCAGTCCAATCCCCAAACGACATTCCAAACGTCTTTCGACGCCCAGTGGGTCGAGTCCCTGGCCCAACTAACGGCCCAGGAGCGCGAGTATGCGCAGATTCACGAGCGCATGGCCAAGGCCAGCACGCATCGTGAATTGCTACTGGAGGCCTTGGAGCAGCGCGTCAGCAAGCTGAACGTGGTCGAAGCCAAGTTGCAACGGTCCTTGGAAGATGGCCGCGGCTTGCGCGACCGCTGCAAGGAGTACGAAGCGGAGGTCGCATCCTGCCGCAAGGAGATCGAGAACTTGGTCCTTCAACTGGCTCAAACCAAGGATGACCAGCGCAAGTCCGAAGACCAAGCGCTGCAGTGGCAAGAAGAGAGCGAGGCCAAGATCAAGCACTTGGAAGTCGAGTTGGCCGAGCGCAACGAAACTTGCCAAGGACTCGAGCGAACCGTTGAGGTCCGGGCCCGGGAGTTGGAAGAACTGCGCGGGCTGTGGCAGGGACTGCGCCAACAGCGCGAAGAGCAAGATCTGCGCCTAGCCGACTTGCAAGCCAATCTGAACGACCGCGGCGAGGAAGTGCAAAGCCTCAACAGCCAGGTTCGCAACTTGACTCGCGACTTGACCGAAGCCCACGATGCGCTCGGCAACAAGTCCAGCCAACTGACTTCGCTCATGCAGAATCTGGAACTGACCCAAGCCGACGTGGAGCAGCAGCGCCGTGCTGCCGCGGCCAAGGACTCGCACTTGCAGAGCGCGGCCTCGGTGCTTGGTCGCCTACGCCCGCTGATCGAAGCCTTGGAAGGCGAACTGGCGGTCGAAGAGCGGAAGAAGTAACTCGCCTGATCCAAAATTCGGGTGGGAGTATCGAGCGCCGCGTCCGGGCAAACGGCCGCGGCGCTCCCTGTTTGATGGAAACGCGCGCCGTCTGGTGTAATGACGCCGGTTTAGAGCCTCCGCGCGCCTGCACACACTCGTAGCCCACACGGCCAGCCCCGATGCATTGGATCCAAACCCTGATCGACTTCGTCCTGCACCTGGACAAGCATCTCAACCAGATCGTCGCCGACTACGGCGTCTGGAGCTACGCGATCCTGTGGCTCATCGTGTTTTGCGAGACGGGCTTGGTAGTGACTCCGTTCTTGCCGGGAGACTCGCTCCTGTTCGCCGTAGGGGCGTTGGCGGCCAAGCCAGAGAGCGTCCTCAACGTGCATCTGGTGTTCGTGCTGCTGCTCGTGGCCGCGATCTTGGGCGATACCGTCAACTACCACATCGGCAAGTACCTTGGCCCCAAGGCCATGGCCGGCAGTCGGTTCATCAAACGCGAGCACCTGGAACGCACGCATGCGTTCTTCGAAAAGTACGGGGGCAAGACCATCGTGCTGGCACGCTTCGTGCCGATCGTGCGCACGTTTGCGCCCTTTGTCGCCGGTGTAGGATCGATGACCTATAGCCGCTTCATCTACTACAACATCACGGGCGCGGTGCTGTGGGTTGGACTGCTCTTGTATGCCGGCTACTTTTTCGGGTCCCACCCGCTGGTCGAGAAGAACTTCGGCCTCGTGGTGATCGCGATCATCGTGCTTTCGATCCTGCCCGCAGCCTGGGAGTTCGTGCGCGCACGACGCGAGGCCAAATCGGGCGCGGCCTAACTCGCCTCTGCAGATAGTCGCGCTTGTGGCCGCAACGACCGGCTGTGCAATTCGTGCTCTATGCTTCAGGCCTTGCGCGCCCAGCGCAGAGTCTCGGCCAGGGACGGCTCCTTTCCGTGCAAGAGCACGCCGGCCGCGAAGATCTTTCCTGCTGCGCGCCGGAATACCCACGCAGCAAGCGCCAGCAAAACCACAGCTAGCCACGGTTCCCACCACGGCACGCTGGTCGCCAGCAAGCGTACCGGCAGCACGGCCATGGAGGTGAGCGGGAAGATCGAAAGCACCTGCGCCACGGTCGCGTCGGCGCGATACACGAGCACGAAGGCAAAGGCGCTCGGAATGGCCGGAATCATGAGCAAGGCCGAACGTGGCGACGAGTTGGGATCGTCGATCGTCGCGGCCATCGCTGCCATGAACGAGAACCACATCGCCGTCCCCAGTGCCGTTACGAGTGCAATGAGGGCGAGCAGGCCCAGATCGGTCGGAGGCGGCGGCAGTGGGACCTTGCCTGCACCGAACACGGGCGGGAGCAAGAGAACCGCCGTAAGCACTGCGGCGGCGGTGAAGACCGTGCCGACGATGGCCGCGCCCGCCAGACCGAGAATCTTGCCGTCGATCCACGATTGTGGGGACACCATCGACAACATCTGTTCCGTGATGCGTTGCTGCTTCTCGCCGGTGATGCCGGCAAAAAGCGAGGCGAATCCACTGAACAACACGGCCAGCCCGAGGCCCAGCATGACATTGGCGTACAGGCGGCTCGAACCCACGGAGCCCGCAGCTCCAGTCTCCAGCGTGGTCACACGCACCGCAAAGGGCGCTTCCAAGGCGCGACGTTGAGCGTCCGAGATGGAGAGCTGGCTGTACGTCGCCGCGTGACCGGCCTTGGTGAACGCCGGAGCAATGCGGGCCGTCCAGGCCGACTTGCGCTTGACCAACACTTCTCCGCTTCCATCCGGGGCGATCAGCAGGGCGCCGTCCACCGTATCCGCGGCCAGCGCGGCGCGCGCGGCAGCTTCGTCCAGAAGACCTTCGGTCACCCAAGTGACGCCGTCGACGGGCGGCAACGGGTAGCTAAGGCCGGCCGCTCCGACTACTGCTACATCGACCGGCTTGGTGTGCGCTTTGGAAACCATCTTCCCCACGCCCCCAAACAGCCCCCCCAGTCCGAGCATCACCAGCACTCCGATGAGCTGCTGCCGCCACTTGACGAAGCGATGGAACTCCCAGCGCGCAATGGTGGCTACCTCGCGCCAGCGTGTCATGCGGCCTCCGGTGCGGTCGCTGGCGCTGCCGCGCCGACGACCTTGATGTACATGTCGTGCAGCGTCGGTTCTTCGGTGCGCACACTCACGATGTTCAATCCCTTGGCGCACAGCGCTAGAAGGTCGCCTACGTGTTGCCCCGGGGCCAGTGCGATTTCGAGCGTCCCGTTCGCGGGGCGCGTGACGCTCACGACTGCCGGGTGGGCCTCGATCGTCGCAACGGCGCCTGGCAGTTCGTTGTCCACGACCAGGATGAGCCGCACGCCGGTCCCCCAGCGCGCGCGGATCTCCGGCATCGTGCCGGCCAGGACCTCGCGGCCATGCTGCATTACGAACACTCGGTCAGCCAGGCGTTCGACGAGCGACATCTGGTGCGCGCTCAAGATCACGGTCGTGCCCGCGGCGCGCAGTTCACTCACCAAACCCAAAAACAGCTCCTGATTGAGTGGATCGAGGCCGCTGAAGGGCTCATCGAGGATCGCGCATTGCGGGCGATGCAGCACAGCCGCGGCAAATTGCACTTTCTGCTGATTGCCCTTGGAGAGGGAACCGACCTTGTCCTTGGCGCGCGGCAGGAGCTCGAGGCGGTCGAGCCAGCGTTCGGCCGCGCCGCGCGCGACGCTCGGTTCCAGGCCGCGCAGCGATCCAAAGTAGGTCAGAACCTGGATGAGCGGCATGTCTTGGTACAGCCCGCGGTCTTCGGGAAGGTAGCCGAGCTGCCCAGCTAGCAATTTGCCGCCCTGCATCGTGGGCCATTCGATCCGGCCCTCATCCGGGCGCGTGATCCCGACCAGCATGCGCAGCAGCGTGGATTTGCCGGCGCCGTTGGGGCCGAGCAAGGCAAAGATCTCCCCGGGCGCCACCGCGAGCGAAATGTCGGCGACGGCATGCACGCGAGCGAACCGCTTGTGAACGCCGACGACGTCAAGAAAGGTGCTGGAACTCGGCATGGTTCGGACGTGGGCTGAAAACGGCCTTCCTCGTGGGATGGCCCGTGGACTGCGGGCGCAAGAATACTCGACCAGGGCGAGAACTTCCCGCGTACGGGCCGAGCGCTGTTAGGATCTACCCATGCCCGCTCGACTCTCGGAACAATTCGACGTGCTTTTCGTCGCGCTCGATGCAAGCGAGAGCGAACTCGCACGCGAGATCCTCGCGGCCGCTGGCATCCCGTCGCTGCTCTACGGCCCCGACTTCGGCTTGGCCGGGCTCGGCGCCGCAGCTCACGCCGCGGCGCGCCGACAAGACCTTTACGTTCCTAAAGGCGCGAGCGCAACGGCCCGCGCCGTGATGGTCGAGGCCTGGGGCGAACCGGACGTGGCAGGCAAAGAGCCGCACCGATCCAGCACCTGACGCGCCGAAGGGCGCCGACGGTTTTCACGCGATGCTCCTGACGTTCCTGTTCGCCCTCGCCTCGCTCCAGGCGCCCTCGCCGCCGCAGGTGCAATCGATCAGCGACCTCAGCCAGGAGTTCACGTTCTACATGGACGGTCGCTTCCATGCCCAGTACCTCAAAGGCGTCGGCCGCGACGCGCGCAATTGGGGCAGCTTGCACCGACTCGACCTTTCGAACACGAATCTGCTGCTGCTGGAGGACGGCGATCCGCACGTACCGTTCTCGCCGGAATCGATCGCGCACGTCGAGCGCTATGTGCGCGAGGGCAGCACGGTTCTACTGATGGCCGACGGCGGAGATCCGATGCCGCCGGGCGAGGCGCTGGTCGCCAAGCTGGGTGGGAGTCTCTCGCAACGTGCCGCAGAGCCGCCGCTTTCCGCGGTCGGCGCCGACTGGGAGGTCGAGTTCCGCGGCGGCCGCGTGCTCGAAGCGGGTCCGGAGTGGACCGTATTGATCCAAGACGCCCAGCAACGGCCGGTGCTCGCGCGGCGCAAGCTCGAACGTGGCTTCGTGCTGCTCGGCAGCCGCGGGCTGTTCGGCCACCAGCCGGACGCCAAGGACCCGATCAATGCACGGTGGGTGACGCCGCTACTCGTCGAGCTCGCGACACACAAGCGCTTCGATCCGTCTCGCGCTCACGAGCGCGCCTTCGCGGAGCATGCGCGCGCCGTCGGACCCTTGACGCTCGAGTACACCGACGGCACCGCGCGCTCTGCCGACGCCATTGCAGGCGAGTTCGCGCTCGTGCGCCCGCATCTGGTTGCGCTCACCGGCGTCGAACCGTCTCCGGGCATGATTCGCCAGCTCCTGATCCTGCCCACCGGCAAAGGCGGCTTCAGCAGCGGCGAACGCATCGCAATCGCGGCCTGGTGGGGCGGCTATCCCGACCGACGCTACCCCATGGTGGAACTGATCGCGCACGAGGCCGGCCACTCTTGGGTGCTGCCGCACCCCGAGCCCATGTGGAATGAACCGATCGCGACCTACCTGGGAATCCTGGTCGGCAGGCGCCTGGAGATGCCCGAGGCAGGGCTCACGCTCGAGCGCCAAATCGCAGCCGGCCGCCGGCACGATCCGGACTTCACGCGCGTGAACCCGCTCGAAAAGGACGCGCCGCGCGACCTCGTGTGGGGTAAGTCATTCTTCGCATTCGAGGAACTCGAACGTCTCCACGGGCCAGGCGTGCTCGCCAAATACTTCCAGACCAAGCGTGCCATCGTTCCGGCAGGGCGCCAGGGCTACTCGATGGACGATTGTGTCGCCGTATGGAGCCGCGCCGTCGGACAGGACCTGTTCCCGTGGTTTCGCTCGCTCGCGTTCCAGGTCGACGCGGAGCGGACGGATCTCGAGTAGCGTCCGGGTCGGACAGCGCCTGATTGGCCGCTGGCAGCTTGCCCTCGGTTAAGCTCTTGCCTGCGACGAAAGGGCATTGGCCCAAGGCAAGCGACGGCTCCAACCCACGGATGGCGATGATTACTCACCTGGTGCTGCTCAAGATCCGCAAAGACGTGCCCCAAACGCAGATTGCGCGCGTGTTTGCAGCCCTCGCGGGCCTCAAGAAATCGATCCGCGGCATCATCAGCTTCTCGAGCGGCGCGTATTCGTCACCAGAGGGTTTGCAGCGCGGCTTCACGCACGCCTTCTGCATGACGTTCGAAAACGCCGCCGCGCGCGACGCCTATCTGCCCCATCCGGAGCACGAGAAGGTCAAGAAGATCGTGCTCGAAGTGCTCGAGGGCGGCCTCGACGGCGTCATCGCCTTCGACTATGAGTCCTAGCTGCCGCGCGGGTGGTTGGCGCGCCCATATGCTGCTTGCGGCAGCGGCCGTGCTGGGCTGCGCTGCCCGCGAACGAGCGTCGTCGCTCGATTCCGGTCCGTCGGGCGCGCCCAGTGATATCACGTTCGAACGCCGCACTCTGGCCACGGAGTTTTTTTGCGAAGGCGCGCATTTCGCCGATCTCGACCGCGATGGGCATTCGGACGTGATCGCGGGCCCCTATTGGTATCAGGGGCCAGACCTCCGCACGCGCCACGAGTTGTTGCCGCCTGTTGCCGTCCATCCGGCAGGCTACAGCGAACACTTCTTCGTCTGGCCCCGCGATATCGACGGCGACGGCTGGGTCGATCTGCTCACGGTTGGTTTCCCGGGCAAGTCGGCCCAGTGGCTGCGCAACCCCTTGGGCTCGGGTGGCCGGCCGGGACAGCATTGGGAGCGTTTCCTCGTCCACGACAAGGTCGACAACGAGTCGCCGACGTTCGTCGATCTGACTGGCGACACAAATCCAGAACTCGTGTTCCACTCGGGCGGCCGCTTTGGCTTCGTCACCCCAGTGCCGGGCCAGCCCCGCGCGCCGTGGCAGTTCCACCCCATCTCGGCGAAATTCGACATCGGTCCGTTCACGCACGGATTGGGCGTGGGCGATGTCGATGGCGACGCGCGCGCCGACGTGCTGTGGAACGAAGGCTGGCTGCGCCAACCCGAGTCTTTGGACGGCGACCCAATTTGGAAGTTCGAATCCGTCCGTTTCAGTTCCGGCCAGGGTGGCGCGCAGATATTCGTGCGCGACGTGGATGGCGACAAGGACGGCGACGTAATCACGAGCCTGGCTGCGCACGGTTTTGGCCTGTCGTGGTTCGAGCAGGTGCAAGGCAGCAGCGGAGCGCGCTTTGTCGAACACCGTTTGATGGGCGCGCGGAGTGAAGAACACGCGCACGGGGTGTGCTTTTCGGAGTTGCACGCGCTCGACGTGGCCGATGTCGATGGCGACGGCCTCGACGACATCGTCACGGGCAAGCGCTGGTGGTCCCACGGAGCTGAGGGCGACCCGCAGCCGGGCGCGCCGCCGCTCGTGGCGTATTTCAAGCTCGTGCGCCGCGCGGGGGGCGCCGACTTCGTGCCGTATGTGATCGACGAGGCGGCAGGCGTGGGCGTGCAACTGGTCACCGGCGACGTGGACCTGGATGGCCTGCGCGACATCGTCGTGGGCAGCAAACGCGGCGTGTACGTGCTCTTCCAGCGGCGCAAGCCGGCGGGTCCGAGCACGCAGGGCGCCAAATCGCCGACGCTGGACTTCGAGGACGGGGATCTGCGCGGCTGGACGGCCAGCGGCGATGCGTTTGCGCTTCAGCCGCTGCGCGGCGACCTGGTTCGCGCGCGCGGACGCGAGCCGAGCCTGCATCAAGGCGAACTTTGGATCGGCGGTTACGAGCGTTTGGGCGACGGCCCGGTGGGTCAGCTCACCTCGGACGCGTTCGTCGTGGAGCAGCCCTGGGCGAGTTTCTTGGTCGGCGGAGGCGCCGACGACGTCGGCGTCGAGATTGTCTTGGCAACTCCCGAATCGGACGGGAAAAGCGCCGCCGAACGCATCCTGTTTCGCACCGCAGGCGCGAACTACGAGTCCATGCAGCGCGTCGTCGTCGATCTGAGCGCCCATGTGGGCCGACACATCTTTGTACGGCTGGTCGACCAAGCTTCGGGAGGCTGGGGACACATCAACTTCGACGATTTCCGCTTTCATCAAGCAAAGCCGACGTTTGAGCGGCCCGCTGGGGTGCCGCAGATTCTGCCGCTGGACGAAGTGAAACATGCCGGACTCTCGGCCACACAAGCTGCGCGCGCCATGGAACTGCCGGCGGGCTTTCGAGTCGACGTGATCGCCGCCGAACCCGACTTGCACCAACCCATCGCGCTGGCGGTCGACGATCGCGGCCGCTTGTGGGTGGCCGAAGCGTTCACCTACCCCAAGCGCCAAGCCGGCGAGCGCGGATCGGACAACATCGTCGTGTTCGAGGACGAAGACCACGACGGACGCTTCGAGCGCCGCACCGTATTTCTGTCAGGACTCAACCTGGTCAGCGGTCTGGAAGTTGGATTCGGCGGCGTGTGGATCGGGGCGGCTCCGTATCTGCTGTTCGTGCCGGATCGAGACGCCGACCTCGTGCCCGATGGGCCGCAGCAGATCTTGCTCGACGGCTGGGGCTTGGAGGACACGCACGAAACGCTCAATACGTTCACCTTTGGACCCGATGGATGGCTATACGGATGCCACGGGATCTTCACGCATAGCCGCGTCGGCCGGCCGGGAACGCCGGACGCACAGCGCACGCCACTCAACGCCGGTCTGTGGCGCTTCCATCCGACACGCCAGGAGTTCGAAGTGTTCGCCTTTGGGACCTCCAACCCCTGGGGCGTGGATTTCGACGCGCACGGACAGGCCTTCTTGACCGCGTGCGTGATCCCGCACTTGTTCCACGCCGTGCAGGGTGGACGCTACATTCGTCAGGCCGGGTCGCATTTCGATGCGCACGCCTACGGCAACATCGACACGATCGCCGACCACCGGCACTACCTCGGCGAGCAGCCGCACTCGGGCAACAATCGCTCGAACGCCAGCGGCGGCGGCCACGCGCATTGCGGCTTGGTGATCTACGGCGAGGATCTGTTTCCAACGGCCTACCGCGGCGCGCTGCTGTTCGGCAACATCCACGGCAACCGCATCAATCAGGATGTGCTCGAGCGCAAAGGCTCCGGATTCGTCGGCAAGCACGCACCCGATTTCCTCCTGGCCAACGACAAATGGTTTCGCGGCATCAATCTGCGCTCGGGGCCAGACGGCGCGTTGTACGTGATCGATTGGTACGACCGGCAGGCATGCCACTTGACCACCCCCGAAGTCTGGGACCGCTCCAACGGCCGGCTGTACCGCATCTCCTACGGCACGCCCAAACCCGCGGCGATCGATCTCGCCAAGCTGGACAGCAAGGCGCTGGTCGAACTTCAGTCCGGCAGCAGTGAGTGGCACGCGCGCCGCGCGCGCCGGCTGCTCCAGGAGCGCGGCCCTGACGCGCAAACAGAGCAGCGCTTGCTTGCCCAGCTAAGAGAGGCGCCCTCGGATGTGGCACGGCTGCGCAGCCTGTGGGCACTGCATGGACTCGGCGCAGTGAGCGAAGCCCTCGCGCGCGAGCAGATGCACAGCCCGCACGAGTACCTGCGCGCCTGGGCCATCCAACTCGCACTGGAGGACCGCCAGGTGGAACCGGACACGCTCGCAAGCCTGGAGCGCTTGGCCGCCAGCGACCCCTCGCCGGTCGTGCGCCTGTATCTGGCCTCGAGTCTGCAACGCTTGCCCCTGGAGCAGCGTTTCGAGCTCGGCCGCCAATTGGCAGCGCGCGGCGAGGACGAGAACGATGCCAACATTCCCCTGCTCTTGTGGTACGGCGTTGAACCCCTGGTCGCGCACGAACCTGCACGCGCCCTCGATCTGTTCCAGAGTTCGGCGCTCACCTTTGTGGCGCGCGCTTGCATTCGCCGGGCCGCCGCGAGTCCCAAACTGCACCCCCACCTCGTGCATACGCTGGCCGGCGCCAACCGGGAATCTTTGCCGTGGATGCTCGAAGCGACGCAGGCCGGACTTGCCGACCAGCGCGGGTTCGGTATGCCGGCTGGTTGGCCTGCGCTGTATGAAAGGCTGCTTGCAGATAGTCGTGCCGACGTGCGCGAACGCGCTGCGACGCTGGCGGCCGCCTTCGGTGACCCGCACGCTCTCGCGAATTTCCGCGCAACGCTCTCCGACTCGCAATCTCTGGCTGCACACCGACTGCAGGCGCTCGAAGCCCTCGTGCGCGCGCGCGATCCGCAAACGGCTCCACTGCTTCTTCCCCTGCTCGACGATGAACGCTTGCGCGGCCCTGCGCTGCGCGCGCTCTCGACCTTCGAGCACGGCGAAACGGCCGCCGCTATCCTCAAACGCTATGCAACGCTTGGTGTCGAGGAGCGCCGCGATGCCTTGAACGCACTTTCGTCTAGGGGCTCGTACGCGCAGATGCTGCTCGACGCCGTCGCAGCCGGCACTGTTCCGCGCTCCGATTTGGGCGCGTTCGTCGCCCGCAAACTGGAAAGCTTGGACGATCCGCCCCTAGCCGCGCGCCTAGCCGCGCTCTGGGGTCGCGTGCGGCCGACTTCCGCGGACCGCGCGACGCAAATCGAGGCCTTGAAGCGCGCGCTGAGCCCGCAAGTGTTGGCCCAGGCAGATCGCGGCCGCGGTCGCGCCGTCTTTGCGCGCACGTGTCAGCAGTGCCACATGTTGTTCGACAGCGGCGGCAAGGTCGGCCCGGAACTCACTGGCTCGAATCGTGCGGATTTGGACTACTTGCTTTCCAACGTGGTCGACCCCAACGCCGTGGTGGGCAAGGATTACCTGGCGACCATGATCTGGACCGTCGACGGACGCCTGCTCACAGGCATCCAGCGCGAGTCGAACGAAAGCACCGTGACTCTGCAGTCCGAGAACGAGACGCTGGTGATCGCGCGCTCGGAGATCGAAGAGCAGCGGCTCGCGGATGTATCGACCATGCCGGAGGGGCTGCTCGATGGTTTGTCGCCCGAGCAGATCGCGGACCTGGTGGCCTATTTGCAAGGACCGGAGCAGGTGCCGCTGGTCGAAGCTGAGCCCAGCGCGGACAAAAGCGCACCGGAAGGAGAGCTGCGCAAGCAACCCGCTGGCGATTCGGGTGCTGCCACTGCAGGCAAGTTGGAAGTCGGTGTGTCCGCGCTAGCTCCTTGGAATGGAAATCGATCGGTCTGGCACGAAATCACGAGTCTCCCCGCATACGGAGAGGGGCCGCTTCCCCCGCATACGATCCTGGGCCACAGCGAAGCGGGACTCGGCGAGAATTCGTTCTTCCACTCCGGCCGGGAACTGGGCGACTTCCGACTGTCGGTGGAAGTGCTGCTCGTCGGCGATGCCGGAAACTCTGGAATCCAGTTCCGCTCGCGCGTCTTGGAAAACGGCGATGTCGCCGGCTATCAGGCCGATATCGGGCCCGACTGGTGGGGCAAGCTGTACGAAGAGCACGGGCGCGGGGTGCTGTGGCCAGAGTCCGGCGAGAAGTTCGTGAAAAAGGGCGAGTGGAATCGGTACGTGATCGAAGCGCGCGGCCACCACATCCGCACCTGGATCAACGACGGATTGTGCGTCGATCTCAAAGATGAAGCCGGCGCGCTGCGCGGCATGATCGCGCTGCAAGTCCACTCCGGTGGGCCGACGGAAGTGAGGTTCCGCGAATTCAAGCTCGAGATCCTGGACTGAGCGCCGCGCCGAACTGGCCGCCCAGGTTGCCTTAGACCCAAACGGTATGTACTGCATCTCGAGATCCAAAGGTCGATTCGTCTGGGATGGGTACCCGTTCCCGCTGTCGCCTCTCTAGGGAATCCCGCGGCTATCCTACCTGGATGGCGATTCTCTTGGCCCTGTTGTGCGCGGCGCAAGTTTCTGACGTCTCCATTGCTCGAGCCGACTGGCTGGCAGACGCGCAGCCCGCGCCCGCGCGCGTCGTCGTCACCCCGGACACGCACACGATCCGGATGGGCAACGGTCTGATCGAGCGCAGCTTTCGCACCGTGCCGAACGCGGCAACCGTCGGTCTCGACAACGCGATGACCGGCCAGTCGGAGCTGCGCAGCGTGCGGCCAGAGGCGCGTGTGACGATCGACGGCCGCGAGTACGACGTCGGCGGATTGGCCGGGCAACCGATCCACAACTACTTGCTGCCCCAGTGGCTGGAATCGATGACAGCGGACCCGACGGCTTTTGCCTTTGTCGGGCAGCGCAGCAATCCGATTGCGCCGCGCCTGCAGTGGAAACGGCGCACGGCGTGGCTCTCCTCCACCCCCGATTGGCCGCCCAAGGGACTGGAACTCGTGCTTTCCTTTCGCGCGCCCGCGGGCGGCCCCGAGGGCGTAAGCGTCGACGTGCACTACGAGATCTACGACGGCCTGCCGCTGATCTCGAAGTGGATCGAAGTCGTCAACTACGGCCCTGCCGAAATCACGCTGGATCGCTTTTGCTCCGAAATCCTCGCCACGATCGAACCGGCGTCGATGGTCGAGGGCGTCGCGGCCGATTTCGCCGGATGGCAGCGCTCCATCCACGTCGAATGCGAATTTTCGATGGGTGGAGGCAAGGATGCGACGCTCGACGCACCGGGCGCGCGGTGGACGCTCGATCCCCTGTACACGACGCAGGTCAACTACCAACTCCAGACGCCGTGTGTCCTGGAAGTCTCGCCGCGCAGCGGCCCCGCGGCAAAGATCGCTCCCGGTGGAAAGTTCACCTCGTACCGCGCCTACGAGTTGTTCCACGACTCCAGCGACCGCGAGCGGCGCGGACTTGCGCTGCGGCGCATGTACCGCACGATCGCGCCCTGGATCTTGGAGAATCCGCTGATCTTCCACGTGCGCTCTGCGGATCCGGCAGCAGTGCGCTCGGCGATCGAACAGGCGGCCGACGTCGGCTTCGAGCTCGTCTTGATGACTTTCGGATCGGGCTTCGAGATCGAACGCGAAGATCCACAGTACCTGGAGCAGATCAAGGAACTGGTCGACTACGCGCACGAGCGCGGCATCGCTCTGGGCGGCTATTCGCTGCTCGCCAGCCGGAGCATCGACGCCGAGAACGATGTGATCAATCCGGCGACGGGCAGGCCAGGCGGTTTCGCGACCTTTGGCAATTCGCCGTGTCTTGGAAGCGCTTGGGGACAAGACTATTTCCGCAAGCTCTACGCGTTCTTCGAGCGCACCGGGCTGGACGTGCTGGAACACGACGGCAACTATCCAGGGGACGTGTGCGCGTCGAACGCACACCCCGGCCACGCCGGTCTAGCCGATTCGCAGTACACACAGTGGCGCACCATCTCTAACTTCTACGCCTGGTGCCGCGCGCGAGCGATTTACCTCAACGTGCCGGACTCGTACTTCCTGGTCGGCTCCAACAAGTCCGCCATGGGTTACCGCGAAACCAACTGGTCGCTGCCGCGCGAGCAGCAGGAAATCGTCGAGCGCCAGAACATCTACGACGGGACCTGGACCAAGACGCCGAGCATGGGATGGATGTTCGTGCCGTTGACCGAGTACCAAGGCGGCGGCGCTGCGGCGACCATCGAGCCTTTGTCGGAGCACCTCGATCACTACCGCGTGCGCCTGGAAAACTTGCTCAGCGCCGGCGTGCAGGCCTGCTATCGCGGGCCGCGGCTCTACGACAGTGAGGCCACGCGCCAACTCGTGAGCGACAAGGTCGCCTGGTTCCAGAAGCACCGCGCGATCCTGGAATCGGACATCGTCCACGGGCGCCGCCCTGACGGCCGCGACATCGATTGGATCCTGCACGTCAATCCGAAGTTGCAAGATCGCGGCATGCTGATCGTCTACAACCCGCTGCCGCAGGCTGCTCGGCGCACGTTGCGCGTGGACCTGACCTACACCGGGATCAGCGGCACGGCGCAGGCAATGTTCGCCGATGGCAGCGAGCGCTCGATCGCGGTCGATGCGCGAGGCAGCGCGATGATCGAATTGCTCGTGCCAGCGCGCGGGATGACTTGGGTGCGCTTGCGCTGAACGCGCCTACGACGCTAGGCGAAAAAATGCCGCTCGCCTGGCGCAATCACGGGCAAACGGTGAATTGCAGGCCGTTGGTGATCCCGACAGTGAACGCCGCTTGCGGATCGCGGAACCAAACCTGGGCGTTGATCACGCTGCCGCTAGAGATGAGCGAGCCACCGGTCGGATGGTTCAGCAACACGCCCAGGTTGTAGCTGACGGATCCCGAGCAGAACGGCGGCGTGCCCGTGCCCCCAGAATTGACCAATCCAAGCCGGAACAGCGGCGGATTGACACACAAC
>JAKFYL010000063.1 GCA_021730845.1 Planctomycetota bacterium
TACGCGCGGCTCCCCCATGGGGAAGGGACAACCCTTCCCCATACCCCATCCCCTTGACGGATCGGCAGCCTCGGTGTCCACTGACCGCGTTACTAAACCCCGTGTCCACTGAACCGGGGGAGGTCCAGTCTTCGACGTCTTCGTAGTCGTCTCGACACTCTATGTAGTGACGGCCGGGCTCGAGATCACCCTCCAGGAACCAAGTCTCGAAGCGCGGACGTGGCATGATGCACACGGAGTTCGAGGACAGGATCCACTTGAGGTTGGAAGCCACGTCGTTGCCTTCGGGAGAGAGCACGAACTTGAAGCGCAGTTGCCTCCCGATGCTCATGTACGGCTTCTTCCACGGGGTGTTCGGGCGATCGTCGCAGACCTCCCCGACGTCACATACAGGGCTCTTGAAGAGCGTCTCGAGCATGCGCTGCCGGTTTGGGCGCCCCGCATGGCCACGCCACACCGCAGCATCGAGCTTGTGCTCGAACGGGCGCTGGTCGCTGACGAAGTTGAAGTGCCGGATCTTGTTCAGCTTGAACAGGATCGAATTCGCATTGGGCTTGGAAGTAGGGCGTGCCTTGACGAACGTCGGCACGTCAGGAACGAACGTCTTGTCACCGAATCGGTAGTCGATACGGAACTCCGGGTCGAAATAGCGCAGGTACTCCAGCATGTCCATGCAGTAGTTCCGCTTCTTGTCGAAGTCGCGGAAGCGCAGCTGCTGTGCTGCCGACGAGAGCTGGATGAACCCGTCGAGTTGATTGTAGTGAGTGACCCGCGCCAAGAGAGCGCGCTCGTCGCGCTCGGAAAGGCGCTGGAGCTTTGCGTCAAGCTGAGCTCGCCACAACGAGCCGGGCAGGCTCAATCGTAGGAGGTTGGCAGAGTAGTACGGGAGACGCAGGTTTCTATGTCGATCCCAGCGAATGAGTCGCACGGTGAATACCCTCCTCGCAGCCTCGCATCGCGCTATGCATGCCGTGAAGACGATGCCCCGCGAGGATCAATACAGCGGAAAGCCCGTGTAGGGTCTTTGCGAAGGCCAGCCGACGGCAGACGCCCATCCCTTTAACTGTTGTTGACGCATGCCCTCCGCCATGTGCTTCGGGCCGTTTCATCGACGATCCAGGACACTCTCGCTCTCGGCCCCGTGGAAGTGAAAATCTCCCCCAGGCTCAGGGGGTTGGCCACGAGCCGAGTCTTCATCGCCGGAGTGCGTTTCACGTCCCCGAACCTTAGTGAAGCGTGCAGGCGAGCGAAGTCATAGAAGCACTAGCGGAGCGCGATCAGGTCGGCCAGGCTGCGGCTCGAGCGCACGAAGTTGGTCGTAGGCCGTCCAGGTCGTCGCGCGGTACTTCGCCTTGTACGTCGGGTGGACTCTCGAGCTCATCCCTCTACCGTCGCCGGGATGCTCGGTTCGGCATCAGGCTGGCGCTGCGATTTGCTCTTGGGACGACTCGGGACCCGGGGTTCATGCGGCAACGCCGCGCAGCGCGATTTCGAGGCGTATCCTGTGCTCCACGATGCTTCACATGAATCGCATGAATCTTCCCTGGACTTCCCTCGGCCTGGTTGCGCTCGTGCTTTATGGGTGCGCGGCTGTCGGAGGAAACGGACCTGACGGCGACGCGGAGGCGCGCCGCATTCAGGCAGCTCAGCGGTTCCTGGCGACGCTCGATCCCGCGCAACGAGAGCGCGCAAAGGCATCTTTCGAGGCCGCGGAGCGGCGCGCGTGGGATTTCGTGCCCAAGGCGCGCCCCGGCGTTCGGCTCGGGGACCTCGACACCCGCCAGCGCACTGCGCTTCACGAGCTGCTCGACACGACGCTCTCCAGTCAGGGGCACCTCAAGGTGGAGGGCATCGTGCGGCTCGAGGATGTGCTCTTCGAGCTCGAGTCCAAGCCCGGTGCGCCCGCGAGCCACCGCGACCCTGGGCAATATTCGATCCGAGTGTTCGGATCGCCGGGAACCGGACCGTGGGCGTGGAAGTTCGAAGGCCACCACGTCTCGCTGAACTTCACGTCGACTGAAGCGGGTCCGTCGCGCACCACTCCTTTCTTCTTGGGTGTGAGTCCGGCCCGGATTCCGGCCGGAAAGTACGCGGGTGCACGCGTATTGATCATCGAAGAAGACCTCGGCCGTGAGATCTTGCTCGCGCTCGACGAAGGACAACGCGCCAGCTCACGCCTGGCGGGCGCGAAGCCGAGCGACGTGATCCTTGGACCGAGCGTTGATCGCTGCTTCGAGCATGTCGAGGGCGTGCGCGTCGGCGATCTGCGCCCCGAGCAGCAGGGGCTCGTGACTCGGCTGCTCGACGAGTTTGCGCAGAACCTCGCCCCCGATCTGTGCGCACAGGCGCGCCAGCGCTTCGCTGAAGACGGCGTCGACGCGCTTCGTTTCGGTTGGAACGGCGGCACGGGCGTCGGCGAAGCGCACTACTGGCGCATCGTCGGCTCGAAGTTCGCGATCGAGTTCGCCGATGTCGACGGTGGCTCGAACCACTTCCACTGCGTGTGGCGCGACTTTGAGCGCGACTTCGGCGCCGATCTCCTGCGCGAGCACTTGGAGCACGACCACGCGCACAGCGGACACTGACTTCGGCTGGTGGACCGTGCTCATGATCAGGCGGCCGCTTGGCTGTAGTGCCTGGGAAGTCCGCCGAGTCTTGCGTGCGACCGAAAGCGGCCGAGTATTCGGACACAGCGGGCTCGGAGCACTGCCAGAATGACTATGCCCGAGCATCGGACTGGCGCTGGTCGCGGGTTGATCCATGCTGCCCGAGTGGCATCTGAGGGGCGCTACGGGGGTTTCGGGACGCACAGGTACTAGCTCGTGCGCTTCGATGTCCTAAGCGCAGCCGCTTTGCGAGCGCGCGCTGCGGCGCGGGCGCCTAGCGCTTCGCTGGACCCAGAATGACGCCGCTCTCGAGCTGGAACGGCAAGTCCGGGTCGCCGATGAGGATCAGCTCGCCGCGCTCCGGGCC
The DNA here is from genome assembly GCA_021730845.1 of Planctomycetota bacterium. GTDB lineage: Bacteria > Planctomycetota > UBA1135 > UBA1135 > JAKFYL01. Next base: position 2,974 of record JAKFYL010000063.1, read on the forward strand.
GGCGGCGTGCGTGTCGACGATCAGCGTCCCGTTTCCGTGCACGGCGAGACGGTCGCCGAGGAGCGTCACAGCGATCTCGAGCGGATCTCCTTCCGGCGGCGGCTTTTGCAGCTCGAGGTGCGCGGCGTCGATCCAGTAGCCGTTCTCGCTGACGCTGACGCCTGGAGCCAGCGTGCGCACGTCCACCCCGCGCTTCAGATCCGGGTTCGCGCGCACGAGGATCTGGAAGCCGCGGCCCGTCCCGCGGACGCGCACGCTCGTGTCGGTCACTGGGAAAGGCGCCGCGAGCTTGCGCGCGCTGGACGACGAGCTCTTCTCCCAGTCCTCGCGGCAAAAGAGCGGCTCCCACGCGCGGCGCCCCAGGTCGGCGAAGCGCAGATCCTTCCACACGAGGTTCGTGTTGTTGCCCGAGTGCACTTGGAGCGCGAGGAAACCCTCGAGATCGGCGGGATCGAGATGGTCGACGGCGGGAACGCCGTTGAGCCACGTGCGGACGCGGACGCCGATGCACTCGATGCGGAAGTGGTTCCAGCCAGCGCCATCGAACGCTTTCCGAGCCGGCTCGTTGCCCTCGAGGTTCGCGAGCCAGCCGCGCCGGCCCTCGTCGTAGAGCCCGCCCGACCACGCACGTGCGCTGGGGTCGATCTCGATCTGCCAGCCGCGGACTCGGCCCACTGCGTCTTGGTTCGAGCGCACCTGGATCCCGGAGTTGCCTTGGTCGAAGAGTTTCACATCCAGCTCGAGCACGAAGTCGCCAAACGTTCGCTCCGTCGCCAAAAAACTCTGTGCGCCGCCGCCGACGCGGCCGTTGATCCCGCCATCCTGGACCTCGAACCGTGCGTCGCCAATCGAGCGCCACCCCGCGAGCGTGCGTCCGTCGAACAGCGCCGCGCCGTCGAGGCCGGATTCGGGCCGCGCAGACGCCGCAAGTTCGTCCGCGACCCCCTGCAGTTCAGCGGGCGCGAACGGCTTCGAGCGCCCGGCGAGTGCGCTGCGCGCGCCGGAAACGACTTCGGGCTCGACCGGTTCGGCGCCGTGGCCCCACTCGCGGCGCAGGTAGCTGAGGACCGCGGCGATATCCGCGTCCGGACCGTTCCACGCCGGCATCGATAGGTTCCACTCGCGCCCGTTGATGTGCAGGGGGCCCTCGAGGCCCGCAAGCACGAGCCGCGCGGCGATCGCGGGATCGCCCAGCACCCAGGACGAATCGCGCAGCGGCGGCGCCTTGCCCGGCTCGCCGCGCCCGCTGGGCAGATGGCAGCTGGCGCAAACCTCGGCGTACACCGCGCGGCCGCGTTCGACGCGCGCCGTCTCTGCCGCGGTCAGCGGACGAACGAGCGCTTCTGCGGGCGCGTCGGCGCGTCCGGGCCAGACGAGCATCTCGAGCAGCTTCTCGGCGCGCGAGCTCACGTCGGCATTGGGATCGGCGCGCAGCACGAGCGCCGCGTCCGGCGCGCGCGCGAGCCGCACGTACCCCGGGCTTGCGCGCGGTCCCTTGGGGCGCGCGGCGAGCGCGCCGTCGATCAGTGCCAAGAGGAACCAGGGCTTCTCGCGCGCTTGGGCCAGCATCGAGCCGAAAACGATCTCGAGGTCCTGCCCGCGCCCCTCGCGCACGAGGCACGTCATGAGCTCGCGCGCGAGTTCGGCCCGCCCATCGCCCCCGTCCAAGCTCGCGTGATCCGGCAGCCACAGGGTCCCGACCAGCGCCTGCAAGAAGTGCGCGTGGTTTCCGGACAGCCCGGACAGCACGGCCCGGCGGTTTTCCGCCAGCGCGGCGTTGCGCGCGGCGCTGCCGACGTACTCCGCCGGATCCGCGTGCCCGGATAGGCTCGCGAACGCGCGCTGCGAGAGCCGCGCGTTCCTGTCCATCGCGGCTTGCAGATACAGCTCGAGGATGCCCGGCTCGCGGAGATCGAGAAGCGGCTCGCACGCGCGTAAGGCCTCGTGGCGCACGTCGATCGAACTGTCTTGCAAGAGCTTCACCGCCACGGCCGCGTCGATCGCGCCCGATCCTGCCAGAACCCACAGCGCGTGGATGCGCGCCAGCGGCGAGGTCGCGCCCGTGGCGATCTGCACGAGCTTGGGATTGGAGCTGGCGCGGTCCCATTCGCCTTCGACGAACAGGCGCTGGGCCGTGTCGCGCAGCCAGCCGTTCGGGCTCTCGAGCCGCTTCAAGAGCTCGGCAGTGGAAAGACCGGAGAGCGCCACCGTCGCGGGACGGCTCCAGCCCGCGGGCGCGATCCGCCAGATGCGTCCGCGATCGTCGGGCCCGTCGAGCCGGCGCGCCTCGACCTGCCGGCGCAGGTACGTCGTCACGAAGGTCCGGTGCTGGAGGATCCCGCGGTACATGTCGACGACGTAGAGCGCGCCATCGGGCCCATCCGTCAGGTTCACGGGCCGGAAGCGCTCGTCCGTGGACGTCAGGAAGTCGCGGTCCTTCCACGCGCCGTGCGCCTCGAGGACGAGGTCGTCCTTATGCTCCAGCACGAATCGCTTCACGAGGTTTCCCGCGGGCTCGCACACGAACGCATTGCCGCGGTACTGCTCGCCCAGCGCGTCGCCGCGCAGGATCCACGGCCCGCAAGCCGCGTCGGAACGTCGCAGGCGGCCGTCCAGGAGCCAGCCCTCGCGGTACGCGCGGTTCACGCCCGGCGTCGGATGCGCGGGAAACGTCGACTGGTCGGTCGCGACTCTCGCGTTCACGAGCGGGCCCGGATCGAGCGCGTCGTTGCGCGCGCGATCACGCGAGCACACGAAGTCCGCGCGCAGGAAATCCGAGTTGTTGTTGTAGAAGATGCGCCCCAGGTCGTCGCGCGTGATCCCCCACTGGCCGCCGCCGCAGGTGCGCTCCTTGGCCCACTGGCCGTTCTGGAACCGGTAGCGCAGGTCGTGGTTCGCGCTCTGGAACGCGCCGTCGAGCGTCCACAAGAGCCCGTTCGGGCCGTACTCGGGACTGACAATGCCGCTGATGCCGGCGTCGACGTCCGTGATCTCGTCTGCGTGGCCGTCGCCGTCCGTGTCGCGCGCGAAGATGACCTTGGGCGGCGCGATCACGAGCGCTCCGCCGCGCGTCGGAGCGACGGAACGCGGCAGCACGAGGCCTTCGAGGAAGCGCGACGCGCGGTCCATCCGGCCGTCGCCGTCGTCGTCGTACAGGATCGAGACGCGCCCGGTCGGCTCGCGTTCGCCGGCACCGTCGATGTCGCGCATGTAGCCGCGCATCTCGACGACCCACAGACGGCCGTCCTCGTCGAACACGGCCTGCACGGGCGCCTCGATCAGCGGCTCGCTCGCGACGAGCTCGATCGACAGGCAGGCAGGGAGCACAAACGTCGCGCGCTGCGCGTCCGCCGCGAGCGGCTGGGGCACGGGCAAGTTCGAGGACGCGGGCGCCGCCGGCTGCGGCTCGCCGGCGATGTCACCGGCCTGGGCCGCGGCCGTGCGCGCGCCGAGGCCGAAGGCGCACAGCGCACAGGCAACGATGCGCATGCCAGAGGCGGCCCTGGGGCGCACAGCAGCGTGACGGGCCGTTCGCGAATCCAGGTTCATGATCTTCGTGTTGCGCGACCTAAGGAACGACTCCGCCCAAGAGAAACGCGTTCCGGGCATTGAAACATCCTCCAGGCGATGGTGCATCCATCCGGCGCAGGCGACAACTCCCCTGCCCAGCGGAGCTCAACGCCCAATCGCGACTGAGGCCGGTCGGCCGAGCTCGAACATCCTGTTCTGGATGTTGCACGCGATCAGCGTCTCGGTTTCCTAACTATTTGGCGTAGCCCAGCGCGCGCAGCGCTTCCATCTGCTCTGGGGAGATCTCGGCCTCCTCGCCCACCTCGAACTTCGCGGCCAAGGCCTGGTGTTCTTTCCAGATGCGCCAGAGCCTGAGCTGCGCCTCGCCGGCAACCTCGGGGTGATCCGCCGAGACGTCATCGATGGCCCGCGGATCGGCCTCGAGGTCGTACAGCAGGAAGCGCGAGACGTCGGCGAACTCCTGGGCCTTCCAGCGACCGCCCGCGGGGGCGGGGTGACGCCCGAGTTTCGGCGCGGACGCCATGTCGCTCGTGCGGATCTCCAAGGACTCGCCCCAGCGGCCGTCGAGGACCTCGAGGTTGCCAATCATCGAACCGTCGTCGAGCAGGCGGAACTCGTTGAAGACGACCGGTTGCGGCGTCCAGCCCGGTTTTCCGAGAAGAAGCGGCGCGAGCGATCGGCCCTGGGCGAACTTCGGCGCGGGAAGGCCGGCTAGCTCGAGCACGGTGGGCAGCACGTCGATCATCGAGACCGGCGCCTCGATGCGTCGTCCACCCTCGATGTGGCCTGGCCAAACGATGATGAGCGGCACATGCGACTCGAACTCGCCCAGCAACGCGCCCTCCCAGGCCGGCGGTTGGGGGTCGAGCTGCCCGCGCCCGAAGCGCGGGTAGCTGGCCGCGGGATGGCCATGGTCCGACCCGATGACCAGCAGCGTGTTCTCCCATTCGCCGCGTTCCTTCAGGCGGTCCACCAGCTCACCGAGGCGATGGTCCTGGTGCATCATGGCCTCGTCGTGGCTGTCCTGCATGGCGCGGTAGAAGGCTTGCGCATCGATGTCGTGTTTCTCCAGCTGCCCTTGCCAGTGCTCGTGCACGCTTGCGGAGGTGTGGCGGAACGGGAAGCGCATACGCGACATCTGGCGGGCGGCCGCCTCGCTCGCTTTTTTTTCGATCACGCGCCCGGCGAAGGGCTCGGGCGGGTGATGAGGCGGGTGCACATCGGTGGTCTGAAAGTGCACCCAGTACGACCCGGGGTACGCGTCGCGCCAATCCCAGAACTGCTCGTGCAAGATCTTCGAGGAGATCGCTTCGATGGGATCGAAGGGTGCGCCGCGCTTGCCGAAGTCGCGAAACACATCGACGCCACGCTCGAGCCCCGCGAGCGCGCCCGCGTTGGGGTTGAAGGTGAAGACGCCCGTGTGAAAGCCCGCGTCGTGGAAGTGCTCGGCCATCGTCTTCACGTTCGGCGGCACCGGGTTCGAGTCGTCGCGCAATCCACCGAGGACGCTGTGGTGCAGGGATGTCATGAACGACGCGGTCGACGGCATCGTCCAGGTGGCGTTGCTGTGAGCGCGCTCGAACAGAACGCCCTCGGCCGCTATGCGCTCGAGGTTGGGGGTCGTTGGGCGGTCGTAGCCGTATGCGCTCATGTAGCCCGCGCTCGCGCCGTCGATGACGTAGAAGATGACGTTGGGGTGCTGGCGCGCGGTATGCGGATCCGCACCGACCCCTTGGGAAATCGTCGGCGAGGCCCACAGTGCGATGCCTGGCGCGGGAGCGTCCTCGGCCTGCGCAACTAGCGAAAGCGTGACGGCCTGCCCAGACCAGCGCGCTAAGTCGATGGAGCGCTGCTTCCACGCCTCTTCGGGCGGGACGACCTCGTCCAGCACCGACTCACGGGCGCCGTCGACCTCCACCTCGATCTGCATGCGCGTCGTTGCGGCGAGCGCCCCCAGCGCGAGGTCGAGGCGCGCCGCGGGCGGCAGGCGCAGCGCGTAGGCGACGCGGGTCGGAGTGTGCGTGTAGAGCGTGCGCCGCTGCGGTCCGAAGTCGGAGTGGACTTCCGACGAGACCGAACGCACGCCGATGCCGGCCTCGGCGTAGGTCGCTGAGGCCGGCAGCAGGGTCACCGACGAGAGCTCGATTCGCGCGGGTCCTTGCGCGCCGAACAGGATTGCGACTTGCCGCACCGGCCCGTTGATCCGACCACCCTCGCCGCGGACCGGGAAGCGATAGAGGCGAGCCTCGCCACTGGGCTGCACGTCCGTCCCCGCGCCGTAGCGGCGCGTCGGCCACTGCTCGTCGGGCGTGTTGCCGGCCGTCTTGCGCACGTCGTAGCCGATGCCGACCCACTCGACGGGCCCCGTGGCGCGCGCCTTGACCAGGACGTGCGACCACTGCGAAAGGTCGAAGTCAGGCACGTCGACGTACACGCCGCCCACGAGCTCTTCTCCCTCCCCCTCCTCCTGGGGTGCGCGGCTCGACTCCGTCAGGCGGATCTGCAAGGCGCCTTCGACATGCGCCACTTCGGCCGCGGTTCCGCCGGGCACGTGGCTCGGAAGTGCCTGCCATCCCGCGGCCCCTTTCTCGAAGTTCCAGCTCAGGGTCTTCACGACCTCGGGGCGCACGACGCCGCCTTCGATCTGCGCCGAGCCGAGGCGGTCCTCGAGGTGAATCGCCGCGGCGGTGCCCGCGAAGTTCTCCGCTTTCGAGCATGCCGCGAGGGCGATGACGATCAGCGAGCCGACCGATCGCAGGCGGGAGATGTTTCGTGGATTCATGAGCTCCGTGCGCATCGGCTTCGCTGGGGTGGCCCATCGCACGGCACTCGGTCCCTCCAGTTCGCCGGCGTCTGGCCGACTCGAGGATCTGGGTGAACGCAAGCGTCCCGTACCGGGGCGAGGGGCGCGGAGGCCACTCAGTTTAGTTGCGCGGATCGAGACTCCCCCGTCCATTCCTCGAAGGAATCCAAAGCGAGCTTGGGCGCTCCAAGCGGCCCGTACAACCCACGCAGAAGTCTCGACGGGCACGAGCTTACGACACCGCCTCAGCGTGGGTCAGTCCGGTCGATGGGGCCGTAGGATCCGTGAGAGTGTGGAGTGGCTCCCAACAGCAGGCGGGCGGCAAAGCCGACGCGAGCTGGCAAAGGTCTCGAAAATGATGCTCTCTAACAGGCCGCGAAAGCGCAATATAACGGTCTGTACGCTCGACGCAAAAGCAGTGCTTCCCGAACCGCGCTGCGTTCAGAAAAAGGACTCCTATCATCAACAATAACGTCCCATGAATCTCTACCTGCCTCTCGCCAGCCTGCTCGGCGCGCTCGCCATGCCTGCTTCGCTCTTCGCGCAAGCCAAGGTCGAATCCGTCGTTGTCTCGCCCCAAGGTGCCACGGTCGTCAATCCCTCCTTCGCCACCGCCAGCACAACCGGCCTGCACGTGCTCGTCACCGCGCCCAAGGGCAGCCGGCAGGTGTATCTTCACGACGGCGTGGAGGGCCCGCGATTCGACCGCGCGACCGGAAACAAGCAAATCAGCGCCGACGGCAAGCGCCACGCCTATACCGCGCAAGTCGGCACCGAGGAGATCCTCGTGCTCGACGGAAAGGAGATCGTCCGCACTACCCCGCAGCATGGCGGGACTGCTTTCCCGGCGTTCGGATTCTCCCCAAGCGGCAAGCGCTTTTGGTATGTCTCGCCGGCGGAGACCGGCGGTGTTCACAAGCTCGTCGTCGACGGCGTCCCAAGCGATCCCACCCACGGCGTCACCCTCCACCCGGTGTTCAGTACCGACGAGTCGCGCTACCTGGCGATGTTTAGCTTGCAAGAAGAGCGCAGGGGCGAGCTGCTGATGATCGATGGCAAGAACGTCGGTTTCCAAGGCAGCAAGCCGCAGTTTTCACCTGACGGGAAAAACGTCATCACCATTGGACACGCACCGGACACAGACGTTCTGCTGATCGACGGCAAACCGGGCTCGCGCGCGCCCCTCATCCACAGCGCGCACATGTCCGCGGGCGGGCTCAATTTCCTCGTAATCAGCGGGAGCCGCAGCACGCCGGGAGTATTCCTCGGCGTCAGCGGCAAGAAGATTGAGGGCAGCGACTGCGACATGATCGAGCGGGTGATCTTCAGCCCCGACGGCAAACGCTACGCCGCGCTTTGCACGGTCGGAGGCTCGAGGAAATTCGTGCTTATCGACGGCACGAAGGGCCAAGTCTACGATCAGATCACCCAACTCCAGTTCACCGCTGACTCCGCGAAACTGATCTACGTCGCGCAGTCCTTCACGGCCGGCGGCCACTTCCTCGTGGTGAATGATGAGGAGTCCGACGGCTATCAGGGTGGCATTGAGATCGTGCTGGGCGGCGGCAAGCGCATCGGCTACATCGCTCGCGTGGCGGGCCAGCCCGAGGAGAAAGTCATCGTGGAAGGCAAGGCGACGACAGCTCGCGGCGCGAGCTACCTCGGCTTCAGCCCCGACGGCAGCCGCTACGGTTTCAACGGCTTCGTCGGAGGATTCCTCTCCCTCTATCTCGACGGCGTGGAGCAGAAAGGGGTGACCGTCTATGACACGAGCTTCACCGACGGCCAGAACATGCCGCGTTTTCGTTTCAGCCCCGATGGAAAGTACGTCGCGCACTTCGGCTCTGTAAACGGCGACACATCCAAGAGCGGCCTCGTGATCAACGGCAAGCTCGTCGACAACGTGACCACGCCTGTCTGCCTGCCGTTCTTCACGCCCGACAGCCAGCACATCGTCTATTTCCGGTTCATCCCCGGCGGTGGCTACGAGGTGATGGTCGATGGCAAGGCGGTGGAGAAAATCGGCAGCTTCCCGACCGGCCTCGGGACCAACCGCCCTGAGCCTCTGGCGCCTTTCGAAATGGGCGCCGACGGCGTTTTCACCTTCATCGCGATCACCGAAGGCGCGGCGAAACGATACCGCATCACGCCAGACGGCAGCACCAGGATCGCCTCGATGCTCTAAGGGGGCTGTTCGTGTATTGGAAATTGAGGCATTCCCGGCGCGCCCCGTAACGCCGTTGCACCGCTCGACTCGACCGCCGAGTTAGCCGCGCATCACCTGCGCCATCGCAGGTACTTGCCGTCTCAGTATTCCCGGCTCTTCTTGATGTCGGGTTCTGTCTGACGGAGCCATGACGGAGATGACGGAGCCAGGCTCTCTTCTCCACGATTCGCGCGTTCGAACTCGGCAGCCCGTTTCCGCGACACTCCGAATGGTGGAGGGGGGAGCCTGGCTCCGTACCCCGGATTATCGGGAGGGGCAGCGGTCAAGCGGTAATCGCAGACATCGGCGAAGTGCGCAGCCGATGCAACCCTCCGTCATACCATCACGACGGCACGCCATCGCCTTCTTCGAAGTATCCGCCACCGCCTTCGTTATCCCCGTCGTCCGCGTCGTCATCGGGCGGGGCGTCGGGCGTTGCGTCCAACTCCAGGCTATCGAGGCCGGCTCGATACTTAACAAACCCTCCGATGGTGTCAACCAGTTCTTCTTCGACGAGCGCCACATCAGGCGTCGTCACAGTGTACACCCGCCACAACTCCGCCCTGACGATGTACACCAGCATCCGTATGTTCTGTGACACCCTGCCAGAGTGCTCCGCAGGCAGCATGACGGTTTCAGTCTCGGTACCGGACGGCTCGTCCACATCAAGGTCATCGACAGTCAGGGGTTCGTCGAGGCTTTGCTCGTGCATCCCAAGGTCAAGCGTCAGAGCAAACTCCCTGTCCTCGGGGGCGCCCGTGAATTCAGCCAAGGGGAACGACTCGACGTAGTCGGTTTCCATCACCTCCACGTTGCGTACCTCGAGGAAATCCATTTCGGGTTCCGGTTCACGCGGCGTGGTGGGCTGGACGACGCATTCGCAAAACGGATGCACCGGCACGTGCGGCGGCGTATCGTGCTCGCCCTCCAGCACATCGCAGCGATCGCATGGATTGCCGCTCGTCGTCGCGAACTGATAACGCGTTGGATTAGACAATCTTCATCACCTCACTTCCGGGCCGAGACCGAACGTGTACAATTGGCCTGCGCTCGCGCCGGATGCGATGCGCCCGCGCAGTCGCTAGCTTCTGCTCATTCACCTGAAGTCGCGTCAAGTCGGTCAGCGCCAGAGCATGGCCATCCCACCTCAGCACGTTGCCGTTCGTAGCGCCGGTAGGCAGCATCGACTGAGAAACCTCGGCGCGCTGCACCAAGATGGTGAACCCGCGTTTGACCAGGTAGAGGCTCAAGAGCCGCGCACGATTTCGAGGCAAGGATCGGACTTCGAAAAGCGTATCGGGTAAGAAATCCGCCAGCTCGCGATCGTCTAGTCGCACCGTGGTCGAACGAGTATTGACTATGCGGTGGCCGTCAAGCTCGCGCTTCTCCGCCGGTAGAAAACTCGCCGCTGCATCCACGCGCGGCGCGCGCACGATTACCGGCCCATGCAGTCGGCCCGCTGATACCGACAATGCATGCAGCCGCAAAGGCAACGGCCAAGAGGACAACGCGATTCGCGGATCGTACGTGCGTGCCGGAATCGAGTCGAACGCAAACCACCCTTCGGTATTCGTGACGCATTCGAACCCCTCGATGTCCACCGTGATGCCGGGAAACGGATCTCCATCACGCGTCAACACGCGGCCGAAGAGCAACCCATGCTCCTGCCGCTGCAACGCCGATTGTTGCAGCGCCGCCAATGTGTACACATCGAGCGCACGGCCGGGCTCCGTGGCGAGCAACGCAGTTTCGACCGCCTGGAGCGGCCTTTCCGCAAGCGACCTCACAGAGCGCACTCCGCTGCGCACAAACCACTCGGCAAGATCCGGCGTCATCCCCTTTATGCGCAGAAGCGCGGCGGCGCAGAACCAGTTGCCAACCTGCCTCTTGCCCGAACCGTCGCAGGTGTGACGAACCTTCGCGGGTCCGGCGCGAAACATCGCGCCGATGTTCCCAATCCCTTCAGCATCGAGGCGCGCCTGTTGCACGGAGCCAATCCCCTCGATGATCTCCGTCGACTCAAGTAGAAAGGGCGTGTCCACGGTGTGCTCCTTGTTCTTGCAGGTCTGCCCTGAGCATACTGCGCTGGCGGGGTACGGAGCCAGGGGTACGGAGCCAGGCTCTCCTCTCCACGATTCGCGCATTCGCACTCGCCAGCCTGCTTGCGAGAGACTCCGAATGGTGGAGACGAGAGCCTGGCTCTGTATCTGGCTCTGTATCCCTGTATCCCTGTATCCCTGTATCCGTTCTAGCTCAAGATGATTTCTCGAAGTGTTTTCGAAAAGCGGGCGTGTAGCGGGCCATGAAGCTGCGTGTGCGCAGGCCGCGCAGCAGGGCGGCGCTGAGTGGCACGCTGACCGCCGCGAGAATCGCGCCTGGAATCAGCGGGCCCGACCAATTGCCGCGCTGGAACAGTGCGGGGAGATTGACGATCGTGCCGGAGGGGTCGACAACGTTGCGCAATGCGAGCAGGATCAAGGCTGCGCCGAGGGCGGAGGTCGCGAGCCAAGCTAGGAGGCGTCGCGGCTGGTGTGCGCGCGCCAGACCGTTGAAGCTTTCGAGTTGGCCGGTCGTATGGTTGTAGGCCAGCAGGAACTCCGCGTTGCCTTCGGAGGCGGGTCGCACGAGCGCGCTGAGTTTGTGCCCCGCGCGCGCCTGGAGGGCCGCATTGGTGAAATTCCAGGCTTCTTCGTGGCCGGAAGCATCGCGCACCCACAGGCAGTCCTTGCGCGTGATCTGAGTGTGGGCGTGAACCTGGGTCGGCGTCACCGAGACTTGGTCGCCGATGACGGTCGCGACGCCGCCGCTGGTACTCACGTGCAGGCGCTCTTCGATGTGCGACTCCTTGTCGACGACCGTTCCCGAGCTTGCCGCGACTTGGTAGCTGCGGCCGAGCACTCGCACGGTGCGCAGGTCGGGTGGGAGCGAGCCTTGAATGCCAGCTGGGGCAGGCAGGTTGCGGCGGTCGAACAATAGAACCAGCAGCGGACTCGCGATGAATAGGACAATCAGGGCGAGGATCCAGTAGGGCGCGCTCGCGCGCAAGGCGCGATCTAGCTCGTCGCTTTCGCTCGGAGCTGCGCCAGTCAGGCCGAAGCGAGCATAGACGCTGGCGCGGAAACTGTCCGCCGCAAGCCTCTCGCGCAAACGCTCGGAGAACTTGTTGTAGGTGGCCGCATCGCCACCGCGCAGGCGAAAGTCGATGTCGTTGAGTGCGTTGTAGTAAGCGCCGAAAAGCGTCTGGCCGGCCGGTCCAAACTGCTGCGCGGCATCGGAAAGGACCTTGAGCATCGCGCCGTGCTCGGCATCGTCGCCCGGTTCAGCCAGAACGCGCTCAACAGTCGGGAAACGCGTCGGATTGAGCGTCTGTGCGCTCACGCCTAGGGTTAGAAATCCGGTGAAGAACAGGAAAAGCCACAACTGTCGCGCTGCGAACTCACGCATGGGGTGGGCATCCTAGCTCTTGCCTGGCGCGCAGGCCGCGCGCATTCCGGCAGGCAAGGCAGCGATACTGAGAAACCCTGATCGAATACGCTCGCTGCTGTCGCTGGCGGAACAACGTCGTCGCGACTGGGATCCCGACTTCCTTTCAGAATCGCTAGCCGTTGACAGCTTCCAATAATCTTGTTGCTGCATTGCGCTTTGCGCCCAAGCGTGTCTGGCCAAGGGTAGCAAAACCGGTCGCCTGGTCTTGACCGCACACTTGCGCGGAGGCCATGCTTGAACTTGGCGTTCGGAATCATGCACTTGCAGACTACAAGCCCAGAGACTGCAGTTGCGAAATTCTTACGAAAGGAGGGATAGACCAGATGCTGACTGATCCAACGATTCAGCTCCCGATCTCGACAGCAAGCAAGCACCCGGTCGAGGAATACAAGGAAGTCAGCGCAAATCTGCGCCAGTACTCGAACATGCGCTTCGCACAGATGACGCTGTGCTTTGGCATCTCGGGAGGAATCGCGGCCACGCTCTTTCGCTCGGACCACCCGCTCGAAAATGGCTTACGCCAGATCCTCATGGTCGTAGGAATGTTGGTGGGGGTTGTCTTTTATGTCATGGAGCGGCGATCGAGCACGCAGTGGTATGTCTTCTGGCACCGGGCCAGGGTGCTCGAGTCTCAACTTGGGTATTGCCAATACTTGGCCTGGAAGGAAGCTCCCAGGCCATTGCGCTCATCGACTGCGGTAACTTCCATCCTGCTGGGGTCTTCGGTGCTGTGGCTGACCGCGCTTGCGCTCGGATTCTAAGCGTGCTCGTTCGCTGTTGAGCTCCGCTTCCAGTACGCGTTTGGGCCGGCCTTGCTGCCAGCAGCTTGGCGTTCTCGACCTGCTCGTCTGGAAGCCGGCGTCAGCGCAAGGAACGTGCTTCTTGGCGCGCCTGGGCGCTCACGCGCTCGCACATCAGGTCGCACAACTGGTGCACCAGCGGATCGGTAATCACGTAGAACACCGCCGTTCCCTCCTTGCGGCGCTCGATCAGTTGTGCGGCGTGAAGCGTCGCGAGGTGCTTGGAGGCGTTGGTTTGTGTCAGTCCCGTGGCCTCGGTCAATTCGTTGACCGAGCGCTCCCCCGCTAGCAGGTGTTGGAGCAGCCGCAGACGCGCAGGCTCTGCCAGGGCGCGAAAGCGCAGCGCCACGGCTTCGAGCATCGCATCCGTCATCAACTTGGGGCCGGGCTTGAGACGAGACTTGGCCATGTCACTTGCTTGTTGGACCGGATTCGATCGGGAGCTCGGAGCGAGCGGCCCACTCTTTCCACGAGCCGTCGTACCAGCTTATGTTTTCGTAGCCCAGCAGGTAGCGCAAGGTGAACCAGGTTTGCGCCGCCTGGTGTCCGGTGCGGCAGGAAACGATCAAAGGCTCTGTGCGGTTTAGCCCCATCGCTTCGTACTCGCGGCGCAGATCTTCGACCGGGCGCCAGTACAAGCCGGACTCGGTGCTCGCGACATCGGCGGTATAGGGCCGGTTCAGGGACCCCGGGATATGGCCCGCGCGCGCTTCGGTAGAAACTTCGCCGCGGAACGCGTCCGCGGGGCGCACGTCTACGATGCGCGCCTTAGAAGCAGCGCTGGCAAGCTTCACATCTTCGAGGGTGGCCGCGCGCAAATCGGGTGCTGGCCGCGGAACGTACTTCTTGGTCGTTGGTACGGCCGGTTCGATCGAAAGCGCTCGCCCCTCGAGTTTCCACGCAGCCAGGCCGCCTTCCATGATTGCAACTTTCTGGTGGCCGGCGCTGATCAGAGCCAAAGCGAGGTGGGCCGGATCCTGCAACTTGGCGTCCGCATAGGCCACGACCTCGCTTTCGACGTCGATGCCCAGACTTCCAAACAGTTCCGCAAGCTTTACGGGTTGCAGCAACTCCTCCGGCACGCCCACGCGCTCTTCACGCAGGGCTTTGATCGGCAGGTGCCGTGCTCCAGTGATGTGTCCGGCGGCGTAGTCTTCCGGTTTCTCGCGCGCGTCGATCACAACCAACGCCGAGCCGCGCCCAGCAACCCAGGCCGCGGAGACGATGGTCGGCTTGGTCAGTTGGGCGGGATCGGTGGCCAAGCGAGCAAACGCCGGCTTGGCGGGTTGCTCTGCTGCCGGCTTCTGAGGCGCCGACTGAGTTGCGGCGGGCGCCCCGTCTTGCGCGGCAGAACGCGGAAGGAATGCGGCCACGGATCGCTCGAAGTGTGGCAACGCGAGCGCGGCACTGGCCTCGGTCATGGCCGGACGCAACGACGGCGGTGTCAACACATCGCGCACGAAACCATCCAGGCCATCTTCGAGCACGCGCACGTTCGCGTGTCCGCGCCGCGCGAGTTCGGTCCAAGCCTGCGCCGGGTGCGTCATGCCATTCGAGCACAGCACCACCAACTTGTTTGGGTGAGCCGCGAGCAGGTCCGTGCCGCGCTCGCCCAAGAGTTCGGCCACGTCCAAGTTGACTGCGTTCGGCAAATGAAAGGTCTGAAATTCCTCCGCGGGCCGCACGTCGATGAGCAGCACCGAATCGGGATCGCCGAGCAGCCGCTCAGCCAACTCGGTTGGTGCTAGGTGATCCGCACCGGCATCCACGGCTTCCGGCCACGATTGCACAGTGGTAGTGGGCTGCGTTTGGCGATCGAGGAGTGCAACCGCCAAGGCTAAGGCCATGGCGCCAATGGCAGCAGTGGGAGCGATGGGGAATGAGTTCATGACGTAGCAGTCCTTTGAGTGCGAAGTTCCAAACGATGGATGAGTGCGAACATTACCAGTGCCACGGCAACGATGACCGCTGCCACGACTCCGGCCGAAACATGGAATAGGCCAGGCAACGTCACTAGGCCGCAATCCCCCACGCGCTGCAGCGGTTCGAGTTGCGGCCAGAATGCGGCGTAAACCAAGCTGCCGAGCATGCTCGCGGCTAGGAACGCCAAGGCGTCGAGTTTGCCCGACGCGGCTCCAACCAGCGCCGTACCGGGGCACCAGCCGCCGGCCACGAAGCCCGCGCCGAAGATCAGCCCGCCGACGATCTGTGGACCGAGCAGCGTTTCCATGCGGTACACACGCTCAACTTCGAATAGCCCGGTGACGTCCAACGCCGCCAGTCCCAGGGCGGCCGTAGCGACCGCCGTGAACATGACTTGCACCACGGCAAAGTCGCGCAAGTAGAAGATCGACGCAAGCTTGCGGCTCGATCCGAATCCGGCGCGCTCCAACCAAAAGCCGAAGGCCAGGCCGACCAATAGCGACATGCTCCACCCAAAGGGTGTGTCGAGCAGACCTTGATCGAAAAGATTCACGGCAGCCACTCCTTGCGCACGAGCGGGGCAACGAGGAACCCGCCGGCGAACATTGCTACGAGAAACGCCCAACTGCCGCCCAGCAACAGCGCGCTTCCCGTGAGCGCTTGGCCCGAAGTGCAGCCGGCGGCCATGCGGCTGGCAAAACCCACCAGCAAGCCGCCGCCCAGCGCCAGGAGCAGTCGCGTACGGGGCGTGACCCCGCGTCCGCGCTCGACGGTTGCATGGATTCGCCGAGCAAACAGCGCCGAAAGCAGCCCACCCAGCAGCGTTCCGAGCGACAGGAACACGAGGTAGCTCGCCAACGGCGAGCCGCTTGCAAACCACGAGCCGAGGTACCCGTTGGACTCGACCGCTTCCGGCGCGAGCGCATGGGCCGCGCTGGCAGCCAACCGCGCCGTGCTGCCGGAAGCTCCTAGTCCGACGCCGAGGGCGACGAAGGAAACCAGCAAAGTCAAGCCTAGACCGATCCCCGCAACATAGGGATTCCAGTAAGGCTGCTCGGCTCGCACGAGAACTTGTTTGCCAATGGCGTTCATGGCTTGCTCCTAGCAGCCGGCGCTGCGCTTCTTGGCTGGTGGTTTCTCGGTCGCAGCCGGAACTGGAACAGGCGCGGACTGGGCGCCCTGTGCCGAACGCGGAGTGTGGCCGGAAACTTCGACTTCACGCCAAAAGCGCAACGTGCCTCCTGCAAGTACGCGCAACCCGTATCCGCCGTGGCCCGCGCCGTTCGCCATCGCACCCGCCACGGCCCAAGCGTACGTTCCGTCGCGATCAACGAGCACAATGCGCGCGCTTGGCGGCAGCGTCTTCACATAGGCGGAAAGCCCGTCGACGTTTACGTTGACTGCGCCTGGTACGTGGTACTCGCGGTACTGCCAGGCAGGGCGCAAGTCCAAGACGGCATAGTTCTGGGGCTGGTCAAGGAGCAAATTGGCCAGTTGTCCCGGCTCGATCGGCTCGGGCAACGCCGAAGCGAACGCTGCATTGGGTTGCTGGCCTGGCGCGGCGGCAGCACCCGATTCGTGTGCGCCCGCTAGCGCGCCACCGGGATCGGGGCAGACCGGACCGGCACAAATCGATGCCGTGCCATACACCGGTAGCTGCGCATCGAGCCAGGCATCGAGGCCGCCATCCAAGCTTGCGACCTGCCGGAATCCGAGCCGCTCCGCCAATCCGACAGCCATGCTGCTGCGGTAGGCCGAATTGCACACGAACAACACGGGCGCATCGCGATCGAGTACTTCGCCGAACTTGTTCCAGTGCGTCAGATCGATGTGCGCGTATTGGCCGATCGCCAGCTCGGCGTGTTCCTCCGCAGTGCGCACGTCCACCACGATCGGCTCCGTGCCCGCGGCAATTTGCGCGGCCAGGACTGCTGGAGGAACCAGCTCGGTCGTGCGCACGAGCAAGCCCGCATTGCGCGCGACCTCTAGATCGGAGGCCAGGTAACCCAGGACGGAATCGAACCCGATGCGCTTGAAGCGGAAGGCCGCCTCGCGCACCTCGTCTTGCGACCCGACCAGCACCAACTGGGCATCAAATGGGATCACGCTGCCGGTCCAGGTATCGAGCCGACCGCGAACGGCCACGTTGATCGAGCCCTCCAGATGCAGGCTCGCATAGGCACGCGCGTCGCGCAGGTCGACTACCCACGCATCGCCGCGCATGGCGGCCTTGACCTGTATGGGTGTGAGAGCGGCGGGCATTTCGTCGCTCCAATTCAGCACCGGCGGCCCTTTGCGATTGAGGGCGACGTTTTCGGCGAAGTAGGGCGGTGCGGGGGCCAGCCCGGAAACGTCGCGGGACACGAACTGGGCGCGACTGCGGATCTGGAAGTAGGGGTTGGATTGCTTTTCGCGCCCAATGGTCGAGGTCGTATCCGGCGAAAGGTGCGCGCCGCACAGAGAGCCGGCGCCGTGTCCTGGCAGCACGATGGTCTGGTCAGGCAAGGTTCGCAAGCGCTGGACGGTGTCGAAGGCCTTGCCAGCAAGCGTCATGGGTGTGATGGTCCCCTGAGCCAGATCCGGCCGCCCGATGGAACCGATGAACAGTGCGTCGCCGGTCAAGAGCCAGAGCGGATCGGCCTCGACTTCACCGCCCTGCTTGGGCACGCGCACCAGGATGCTCATCGAATCCAGGGTGTGTCCGGGAGTCGCCAGGAACTCCATGGTTGCTGGGCCAAGGAGTACGGAATCGCCCGAGTTCATGGCACGGTGAGGAAACTGCGAGCCGGAATCGGCCGAGATCAGGATCTGCGCACCTTCGCGCGCCGCGAGTTCGGTGTGTCCGGCGACGAAATCGGCGTTCGTGTGGGTCAATGCCACGTAGCGAATCCGAGCGCCAAGCTGCCTTGCATCGCGAATGTAGTGATCGACGTCGCGTTGCGGATCGACCACCAGGGCTTCCTTCCCGCTGACGATGAGGTAGGTCAGCTGGCTCAGGCAGCCCAATTGGTACTGGCGCAAAGTGACTTCACCGGCGCGGCGTTCGTAGGAAACCTGAGGCGTGGCGGCCTCATCCGCGTGGGTGGCTTGCTCGGCGTCCTGCGCGCGCGCAGGTTGGCTGAAACCGGCGAACACGGCCGCCAGGGCCAACCAACTCGATCCTCGAGAACTCATGTCGTGCCTCACTGTTGCTGGGTATCGCGTTCTGGGTTCGTCTTTTACTATATGCTCATAATCGAATATTTCAAGCCGCCGCCTTTAGCCGCCTGTGGCATGGCCACCGCGCGAGCCGTGGGTCCTACGAACACTGGCGCACACGCTCCTAGCAGCCCATGGTGAAAGTCGCGTAGCGAGGCGAAGCGCACATTCGCCATGCAAGAAGCGCGACAGAGGAGCGGCGGAAGCGGCCTTCCTGGCCGCTGAGCACGACCCGACGAGCGCGACGCCGCAGGGCGAACGTGCGCGAAGCCACAGTAGCCACTTTCACCACGGGCAGCTAGCAACCGGTGGTGAAGTCGCTTGGCGAGGCGCCTGTCGAGAGCAGGACGCCAGCGTTCCAAAGCTGGGACTCGACCGCCCGACTCGCCCCTGGGCGGCCCACGCGCGCCCGGGCAAACGCTCGCCCTCGACCTCCTCGTTGCCCATGATGCGCTCCATGAACCGACGCTGGAAAGCACTGGGCCTGGGCGCGCTCGCCAGCTTGGCGTTGCTCGAAGTTTGCGGGCGCGTCTGGCTGGGAGCGTTCGCGTCAAACAACGACTTCACGCGCTACGCACCGCCCGCCTGGGTTCCGCTCGAGCAGCAGCGCTACCTGCCCCATCCCTACACGGCGTACACCATGAATCCGGCGTTTCGCGGGCGCGACGGCCGCAACCGGCACAATGCACTTGGTTACCGCGGAGCCGAAGTGGCTTTGGAGAAAGCACCTGGCACGTACCGCATCCTGTGCCTGGGTGGATCGACGACCTACGAGACGGGCGTCCCCGAATTCGGTCGCACCTGGCCGGCGCAGATGCAGGAGATCTTGCGCCAGCGCCTGGGCCGAGACAACGTGGAGGTGATCAACGCCGGCTGCCCCCAGTGGAACTCCTGGGAAAGTCTGATCGATCTCCAACTACGCGGCCTACAACTGGAGCCGGATTTGGTGATCGTGTACTGCGGAACGAACGAGATTTTCCCGCGCCTCGTGCCTCCCCAGGAATACCGGCGTGACAACCGCGGATATCGCAAAGGCTGGGAGGCCGAATGGTCCTGGTGGCAGCACAGCGTGGGAATGCATTTCCTGGGTTTGGCAAGCGGGTTGGTTCGCAGGACCAGCTTGAGCGAAATGTGCGAAATCGATTACGGCGACTTGGACCGCGAAGCCTGCCTCACGGCCAATACGACGCGCTACTACGAGGACAACCTGGAGCAGATGGTTGCGCTCACGCGTCAGTACGGCGCGAAGATCCTGATCTCCACCTGGGCCTGGTGCGGTGATTTCGAGGACGACTACGCTTCCGACCCCGTATTCCAGCGCGGCTTCCGCGAGACCAATGAAGCTTCGCGGCGTGTGGCGGATGAGCTGTCGGTTCCGCTGTACGACCACGCGTCCGAAATGCCCACGGATCGAAAGTGGTGGCACGACGGCCGACACGTCAACACCGAAGGCGCTCGCCGCAAGGCCGAGCTCTTCGCCGAATTCGTGGCTACGCAGATCTTGACTCGCACCTGAGCTGCCCACCGCCCCACTCTCTGCTCGGGGTGGCATGCCGCATATGTGGCCGGACCACCTGATCTTAGGCGCTGCGCAGCGCGCTGGCTTGCGATCCGCGCTTGCGCGTCGAGAAGTGCACGATTCGATCCGGAATCAGTTCGAGCGCGACGACCTCATCCACGGCTCCTCGCCGAATCGCTTCCTTGGGCATGCCGAAGACGACGCAGGACGCTTCATCTTGGGCAATCGTGTACGCGCCCTGATCGTGGAGCACTTTCAAGCCATTGGCGCCGTCGTCTCCCATGCCGGTCATGATCACCCCCATGGCGTTGACGCCCGCACAGCGTGCCGCGGACTGAAAAAGAACTTCGACGGAGGGTACGTGTCGGCAAACTCTGGGACCCGGCGCGACGCTCACGACGAACTGTGCGCCGTCACGCATGATCTTCATCTGCTTGCCACCCGGCGCAAGCAGCACATGTCCAGGCAGGAGGCGATCCCCGTCACTCGCTTCGCGCACTTGTGGTTTGCAGCTGCGATCGAGGCGTTGGGCAAAGCTGCGCGTGAACTGTTCGGGCATGTGCTGCACGATGGCGATGCCTGGACAGTCGGCGGGCAGTGCCGCGAGCACCTGCGACAAGGCTTGGGTTCCTCCGGTCGATGCTCCAAGCAGTACGACCTTTTCGGTAGCGTCGACCATGCTCAGGCTGGTCCCAGGGACTGCCGGCCGAATCGACGGCAGCCGCGTGCGTGGGCTAGACCCCACGGCTCCACGAATCAGCTCGGTTAGGTCCAGCGAAAGTTCGCCGATCGAATACGAGCCGCTGGGTTTGGTTCGTACGTCGAACGCACCTGCCTCCAAGCACGCCAGGGCTAGATCTCCACCTGCCTGCGTCAGCGAACTCAGGATGATGGTCGGGATCGGGTGATACTTGGTCAGGCGACGCAAGAACGTGAGCCCGTCCATGCGCGGCATTTCGATGTCCAAAATGATCACGTCGGGCATCTTGGTCTCGATCAGATCACGTGCCGCGAATGGATCGGGAGCGGAACCGACTACCTCGATGTCGGCGGTTCGATCCAGTTCCCGTTGCAAGCGCGTACGAACGAGCGCGGAATCGTCTACCAATAAGACGCGAATTTTCTTCATGAAGCCGCCGCCGTATCCAACGCCAAAGCCACTCGCAGCGGCTCTCCCATGGAATTGAGGAGCACCTCAATTTCTCCGGTCATTGGTGCCGCGGTCGACGCCGGCATTCCCAATTTGATGGCTTCCTCTTGCCCGCCCAGCTCGACAATGACTTCGCCGGCCACGATGTTCAACAGCTCCAGGAGCGCAGCTTGTCCATCGCGCAGGGCATCAACTTCTTCCGGCTCGACCCCCAGCATGCTCGATGCGAGCTCGGCCAGAAAACCGTCGCTGGCGGAAAGCGACAGCCTGCCATGCGCGCCCTGCCCGTGGAACTGAATCTCGCCGTGCCGGGCGAACTCGTGTGGCTGGTCGGATGTACCTATGTCTACCGCGACAAAGGCCACCGTCTCGAGAGCGCTCGTCGTCAGGCTAGTCAATCGTGCTCCATCGATGGCATTCATGGCAGTCCCTCCAAGATCTTGGCAATGAGCTCGCGCAGTGTTTCGGGCTCAAAGGGCTTGTGCAGATAGCCGGAGATGCCCAGCTCCGTCAATTCCGCCATACGTTGGCGATTGCTTTCCGTGGTCACGACCACGATGCCCAAGTCCTTCGTGGCTTCACGCGCCCGCACTTCGCGCACGAAATGCAAGCCGTCCATGATTGGCATGTTGAGATCCAGGAGCACGACGTCGAACCAGTTCTTGTCGACCAAGTCGAGCGCTTCGCGTCCATTTCCAGCCTCCATGATGCTTCCGTCCTGCGCGCCAGCCTGAATGGCCGCGCGCCGTACGACTTTGCGCATGACCGGGGAATCGTCGACGACAAGTATGCGGGGAATCATTCCGGAGATCCTAAATCGAGAAACTGAAAGGCCTGTCCGCAACTCTCGAGCGTCTCCATGCACAGTTCTTCGAAATCATTGCGAGTTATGCCGACGGACCGGAGCGCTTCACCGTGAGAGTTGTAGCGCAATCCATCCAGCCCTAGGCCCAAGCCCATGCTGACGGCGACGGCATCGGCACATTGAACGATGTTGGATATCCCATCGTCCACGAGCGGTCCGTGGTGGTTGCCGATGGCAGTGCACAATTTGCTCGGCAACGACCAGCGCTGGGCTAGAGCGGCCCCGGCCTGGGCGTGGTCGAACCCAAACGCCTTGCGCTCCAGTTCGATTGCGCTTCCAGTGGCAGCACGTGACTCAAGTAGCGTTGTGATCGCCTCTGGATGAAGGAGCCTGTCCATGGCAAGCTTGCCGCAGTCACGCAACAAACCCGCCGTGTAGCACACGTCTGGGGCAGCGGCCCCCGTCATACTGGCGATCTTTGCTGCGGCAACTGCGCCAGCATACGCGCCGAGCCACGACGATTGCCGATCCAACCCCCATCCACGTCCTCCCTCGGCAACGATTAGAGCGTAGTGCGCGATGACAATGCGCTTCAGCTCGACAAAGCCAAGGCGCATCACGGCTTGGACAACACTTGATGCCGGCACCTGCGTGGCTCGCAGCGCCGAATTGGCTTGCTGGAGCACGATGAGGCTGAGCTGCGGATCCGTGGCGATCAGGCGCCCCACGAGGTCCTTGCCACACTCGCTGTCATTGAGCGACTGCAACAATGGCACGAAGTGCTCTGAGATGCACGGCAGGCTATCCAGCTGAGAAATCCGAGCAGTCAGGGCTTCCATAATGTTGATTCTCCAAGTCGGGTGCGAATCCGGACAGTTCCGTCCGATAGATCGATGCTCAGGGTGCGAGCGTCGGTACCGCCCATGTCTTCACCCGCTAGGACGACTCCGTTTTTCCAAAACAACTTCCGCAGCATGGTCCGATTGCGACGTCCGATCTGGAAATCGGAATCGCTCATCATCAGTTCGGCCGCTCCAGCCGCGCACACGATCAGGCGCTCCTTGGAGGCCCCGAGCTTGTAGCCTTCCATGAACAGTGCGGGAACTCCTGTGGTGGCAAACATCGCTGGGCCGCGTACGGTCGAATGGTCTTCGTCGCG
Source organism: Planctomycetota bacterium (assembly GCA_021730845.1). Lineage (GTDB taxonomy): Bacteria > Planctomycetota > UBA1135 > UBA1135 > JAKFYL01. Next base: position 25,554 of record JAKFYL010000063.1, read on the forward strand.
CGGTGCTGGCAGCATGAAATGCAAGAGCCCGCCGATGCTGGTTACCGGATCGTAGATGGTCAGGCCTATGCAGGAACCAAGCGCATGCGTAGTCATGACCGTGCTTGGTCCCTTGCCGAGCTTCATATCGGCAATGCCCACAACCAGCTGCAGCTGATTCGGAGTTGTAGCCGGACTCATGTTTTCGCCCCGAGTCGCTTGCGGTACACGTTGGCTTGCACGTTCTCTAGGTCCGGGCGCAGGCTGTTGTTAAGAGTCTCTGAGCCTCCGACGAAAAAGAGCCCACCTGGCCGAATCAATTGCACGAAACGGTCGACAAGCGCATGCTTGGTTGGCCCATCGAAGTAGATCATCACGTTGCGGCAAAAGATCGCGTCAAACGGGCCGCGCATGCTCCAAGGCTCTAGCAGGTTGAGCAAGGCAAAAGTCACCGGCGCCTTGACGTGCTCCCGGACTGCATATTCCCGGGCGTCCGCCCCGTTTACCGACTCGGGCTGAAAGTGGCGAGCGATGAGGCCGGGTTCCAAGTCTTTCAGGGCCGTGACGGGATACACAGCGCGCTTCGCGCGTGCCAAGATCGAGAGCGAAAGATCCGTAGCCAGGATCCGTAGGTTGGGTGCGTGCCCACCGACTTCTGCTTCGCGGGCAGCGATTGACATCGTGTAGGGCTCGGCACCGTTGGAGCAGCCCGCCGACCACAACTTCACTTCTCGCTTGCCCTGGTCCACGGCGGGTTGGATGATTTCGCGCACGAGCACCCGGAAGTGTTCCGGCTCGCGAAAGAAACTCGTATGGTTTGTGGATAGTACGTCGAATAGTTGCAGGGGATCGATCGATGACTCGGGCGCATCAAGCTCTTCACAAAGTTGGTCGAGCGATGCATAGCCCAAGCGGCGCATCAAGCGACTGGCGCGCGCGCTGACCAATCCGCGTTTTGCATTCGGCATATCTAGCCCCCAGCGCCTGCGAGCGATGGCGCTGAGAGTATGAAACTGCCGATCGGTCAACGTCGGCGTAGGTTTATCGGCCGCGTCCTTCATTCGCGTGCTGGGCTGGAAGCCGCCATGTGGGTCCCAATACTTCCCAGCAAGACTTGAACATCTAGAAGCGTCACGACCTTGTGGGGCGCGCCGATCTTGGCCAAACCAAGCATCCACTCGGCCGAAGCTTCGGCGCCCCAGCGCGGGGGCTTCTCCAAGCTGGACTCCGGTATGTCGAGCACCTCACGCACTGTATCGACTACGAAACCGACGGGCGTTGACTCGCCTGAAGGTGTGGCGATTTCGACCACTATGATGCAGGTCTCGTTGCTGAAGGGTGCGCACGTCAGCTCAAGGCGCGCGCGCAAGTCCACGACGGGAATGATGCGTCCGCGCAAGTTGAATACGCCCAGCACATAGGCGGGCATCTGCGGCAGCGGGGTGATCTCTTGTGCGGCAATGATCTCTCGCACGGCAAGGATGCCGACGCCAAATTCGTTGTGGTCAAGCACGAAAGCTAGGTACTTACCCGCCAAATCGGCTGTAGGACGCGCAATGGCGTTTGAAACTGCATGCAAATCCGTCATAGTCCGCTCACCGTGCTGGTTGCCTGGCTTGCCACTGAGTCCGCAGCGGCAAGGATTCCCTCGATGTCGAGAATGGGTGCTACTCGCCCGTCACCAAGGATCGCTCCCCCGGAGATGGACGGAATCTTGGGAATGGCTTTGCCCAAGTTCTTGATGACCACTTGCTGTTGTCCCAGGATCTCGTCAACCACTAGGCATGCCCGGGCCGTGTGGGTTTCGACGAATACGAATACGGGCTCGGATCCTTCGGTCGAGAGCTCTTGTGTGCCCAGGGCTTGATCCACGCGCACCACACGAATCAATTGGTCGCGCACCTCTACCATCTGGCCGACCCGTGGAACCTCGTGACATTGGCCTGCGCTCGGACGAAAGCTCTGTAGAATAGCCAGGGTCGGAATGACATAGCGTCGCTGACCGATGCGCACGACCATGCCATCAATGATGGCCAGGGTCAGAGGCAAGCGCAGGGTAAACAGGGAGCCCTGCCCCGCAACGGATGCGATCTCGATTTTCCCTCGCAGGGCTTCGATGTTTCGTCTAACGACGTCCATGCCTACGCCGCGGCCCGAGATGCTGGTGACGGTCTCCGCCGTCGAGAATCCCGGCAGGAAGATCAATTTGAAGATCTCTTCGTCAGACATGTCCTCCAACCGTTGGTCGGTCGGAATCAACCCGCGCTCTCGAGCTTTGGCGAAGATCCGCGCACGATTGAGTCCGCGCCCGTCGTCCTTGACTTCGATGACGATCGATCCACCCTTGTGGTAGGCCGTCAGGCTGAGGACTCCTGTGGGCGATTTGCCAGCGCGCAGCCGGTCTTCCGTGTTCTCGAGCCCGTGGTCGATGGCGTTGCGAATCAGGTGCACTAGCGGATCACCAATTTCCTCGACAACGGTTCGGTCTAGCTCCGTATCTTCTCCGGAAACGACTACTTTGACTTGCTTGCCTGACTTTGCAGCGACATCACGGGCGAGCCGCATCATCTTCTGAAATGTCATCTTCAACGTCACCATGCGCAGCGACATGGCGGATTGTTGCAATTCACGCGTGATTTTTGCGACCTGCGTGAGATTTCTTTGGAGCGATTTGCTTTGTGCTCTGAGCACGTCCTTGTCCTGGGCGATCACCTGCTGAGCGATGACGAGCTCTCCAACCATGTCCACTAGGGCATCCAGACGCAGCGTGTTGACGCTGACCATCGAGTCGAGCTTGACCTGTTTGCGGGTGGAACTTTCGGACTTGGCGGGCACGATCTCTGCGTTAGCGCTGGCAGCCACCACGCATTCTTTGACTTCCGTTGGGGCCGCTTGGGCGCTAGCAATCGCTGGCTGCGGCGAACGCTCAGGATGGGTCGCGCCGGCTGTGGGAGTTGGCGCCGAAACCTGGTTCCCAGGCTCGAGTCCACGACCGGCTGTGGCACTTTCAAGGCGTGTTACCAGAGTGGACAACTCGTTCTCGCCTATCGCCCCCTGACCGGTCAAGAGATCGAAGAGCCGCGACATCATGTCATTGGCGGCAAGCACTAGGTCGACACAAGCGGAGCTCCAAGTCAGCTGCCCCTTGCGGAATTGGTCTAGGAGTGTTTCTGTCTGGTGCGCCAGGCGCACGATGGGTTCCAGATTGAGAAATGCCGCTACTCCTTTGATGGTGTGGAAGGCACGAAAGATGCGGGCGATAATGTCCTCGCTAGCCCCTTGGTCCGTTCCTTCGAGCAATGCGGCCTCCACCGCGCTCAGGTGAGCTCGACCCTCCGTCAGAAAATCCGGCAGCGTTGGATCTTGCAGACTCTCAGCTGCGAACCGCACCGGCTCGTTCTGAATTTCCGGGGCCGCCGCCGGTGACTGCGCCGCCGGTGATTGCGCCGCCGGTGATTGCGCCGCCGGTGATTGCGCCGCCGGTGATTGCGCCGCCGGTGATTGCGCCGCCGGTGATTGCGCCGCCGGTGATTGCGCCGCCGGTGACGACACTGAGACGAGCACGGGTTCCGGGCGAGGTACGATCAGACGATTCCCGACTTCGGAGTCCATGGGCTGAAGCACTGCTTCCAGCGTGGAATCATCGGGCGGCAGAGCGCGGTCTTGGTCTTGTTGAAGCGCTATTGCGTAGCGACCCATCCAGTCGATCATCGCTAGCAGCGCTTCAACTGGGAGTGCTTGGTTGTTGGCGATACACCGTTCAACTCGCTCCTCCGTTCGGTGCCACAACTCCTGCGCGCGGTGCAATGCGAGGACGCCGGTTTCGCCCTTGAGCGTGTGGGCGATGCGTCGCACGGCTCCCAGCTGTTCGGAACTACGTGACCCGGCTTCCATCTCCAGCACCAGGTGCTCCAACTGAGCAAGCAACTGCTTGGAAGATGCCAGAAAAGACGCCAACAACTCTGGATCGGACCTAGAGGCCTGCTGCTCGTGGTCAGCACCCGGCTCCACGAGTTCCTTTCCCGCTGTACTGCCACCGCCGTGCGCCAATAGGAGTTGGCAGTAATCGGCCACTTCGCCGACAAAAGCAATTGCCCGACTCCACTGCGGCTGGGCTGCCTCGAGTTCCTGGTTGCACGCTTGCAGGGCTCGACCGACCACACGAGCTATGGCGGGTGGTGCCTTGGCGTCCAGGGACAGAAGCATCTCGGACAAACGCGTCATCAGCTCGGCCGTTGCCTCGCGCGACGGTGCGTCGAGCAAGACCACGGCCGTCGCCAAATCGCGACTTGCTTCCTGAAGGTTCATAGCCTGGCCAGGTTTGCTTGGCTAGAAAGTGCTCAGCAACCCGTCGTCCGTCTTTTCGAAGGCATCGCCTGCCGGGGCGAGCCCCATGGAACGCTCTTCCTGTGCATCCATAGGAATCTTGGTTGCTCGATTTGGCTTCGAAGGGCGGATGGCCGGTGCGGTCTCTAGCCGTTTCGCGCTGTTCCGTGGGCCGTGGGTGCGCGACTGACTGGCGTTGGCGCGACTGGTGGCCCGCGGACCGGACGATGCCTCCAGCGCCGGCAGCACGGACGGGTCAACCCGGAAGCGTCCGACGACTTTGCGCAAGTCGCCAACGAGCCCGGCTGTTTCGTCGGCGGTCGCGGCCAGTTCCTCGGCGTTAGCCGCGTTTTGCTGGGTGACCTTGTCCAGCTCAACCATGCCGCTTGCGACTTGGGTGATGCCTTGGCTCTGCTCCGACGATGCGGCAGCGATCTCGGCCATCAAATTGCTGACTTTCTTCGTGCTGCCCACGATTCCCGACAACGCGCTTCGGACCTGCTCGCTGATCGTCACGGCGCTGTCTGCTCTTTGGCTCGAAGTGGCAATCATGCGCGAAGTGTTGCGCGCAGCTTCCGCGCTGCGCTGTGCAAGGCTGCGTACCTCCTCGGCAACGACAGCAAATCCCTTTCCAGCCTCACCGGCTCGCGCGGCCTCCACGGCTGCGTTCAGGGCCAACAGGTTGGTCTGGAAGGCGATCTCGTCGATGACCTTGATCACGTTCGAGATCTCCGTGCTCGAGCCTTTGATCTCTTCCATGACCGTGCACATGCGCTGCATTTCGCCCATCCCCCGCTCTGCGGCCTCGGCCGCCTGCGCCGACACTTGGTTGGCTTGAGCCGCGTTGTCGGCGTTCTGCTTGGTCATGCTCGACAGTTCCTCGAGCGAGGCGGAGACCTCCTGCAAGGAGGCTGCTTGCTGCGTTGCCGCTGAAGCCAGCATCTGGCTGGCATCATTGATGCGTTCTGTGCTGGCATCGATATGATTCGTATGACTACCTACGGCACCGATGATGTCGTGGATGTTCTTGACGAAACGGTTCAGGAAGCGCGCTGTGTCGCCGAACTCGTCATGGCGATCCTCTGGTAGCCGCAACGTTAGATCTCCGTCGCCCTCCGCAATGGCCTGGACGCGCTGATTCGTTGCGCGCACTGGACGCGCGAGAGACAGCGCGAAGAATACGGTGCAAGCAGCAACGACTAGGGCAACCATGATGCCCATGGTGGAGATCGAGCGGGCTAGAGCCGCCGAAGGCTGTTCGATTTCGCTCAGTTGCTTTTCCGCGACTACGATGTAGTCCAAGCCCTGAGCCTCGATCTTGCTCATGCTGAGCAGGCAGGGCTCACCCTTCAGCCCGATGGATTGAATCACTTGAGGTTCGCGCGTAGCGGTGGCCTCCAGTGCCACGACTTCCGGCGGTACTTTGTCCCCAACTTGGCCAAAACGACTGTTGGCACGCAGCGCTCCGTCTGGTCCAAGCAAGTACGTCTGGCCCGTCGCCCCGAACTCTTCTTCCTTTGAAAGCAATATTTCGCTTACACGGTCCACCGGAAACTGGAAGGCTGCGACGCCGATCTTCTTGCCCTGGTCGAACACTGGCGTTGCCATGAACGCAGCCTGGGCGCCATAGCTGGGATCGTAGGCCTGGAAGTCTTCCACACCGTAGCTTCCGACGGTCATGCCGTCGCGCGCTCGACGCACCAATTTTCCAAGGTTGGAGTCAGAGTACGGACCGCTGATGAAATTCGTCGAAAAGTCGACCTCTTTGAACACTGTGTACACAGCGTTTCCGTCCATGTCGAAGAGGAAGATGTCGTAGTATCCGTAGGCTTCCAGGAATTCCCTCATCTGGGGGTGATACTTGGCGTGGAGTGTGTTGTACGCAATGGCCGCATTGCCGCGCTCGAATTGTTGCTTGGACCCTGGTGGATGCGGATTTCCGGCCATGTACTGCTCGCTCAGAACCTGCGCAGCTGGGTGTTCCGGAAGATAGCCCTCCGCGCCACGCCACTTGACCCCGTTCTTCTCGAGCCGCGGCCGGTACTCGTTCTCCAGGAAACGACGTGCTGCTTTCAGTGCTTCGGCTGCTTTTTCCTCCCCCACTTCTTCGGGAATGCTTTGGAAGGCCGGGACCAGCTGAGCAAGGAACTCCTTCGTGCCCTGGCTGTGGGCAAAGGTCATCAGCTCGCGCCCCACGAGGCTGAACTCTCGCTCCAACTCCGTTCGGCGCGTGATCGCGCGCAATGCAAGTGCGTCCGATTCGGTCTGGCGGACGGCATTCGAACTCTGACGCAAGGCAATCCACCCCACCGCGCCGGCGCTTAGGATCACGCCCAGGACCATGGAAAAGACGAGCTTGCTGGACAGTTTCCAGTCTTGAAACCGAACAAGAGCCATAGGTGTCGCCTGGAGTGCTACCAGGCCAAATGGGAAAGGGACTTTTTTGGGAGCGGGAGGGCCCAGGGATGAACCAGGGCTATCGGAGCCTGCCCAGATGGGGCTTGAGCCTGCTGACCACAAGCTGGGGCCAATGGTTCACAACTGCACATTTTCTAGCCGCTGGCTCAGGTACGGCCGCGTGCGAGGACGAAAGGGAACCACACCCGGCAAGGGTGCCGCGCCCCCAAGGCGGCGCCATTTTTTTCGAAGACCTACGGCATGAAAATCCTGATCGTGGACGACTCCGCCACCATGCGGAAGATCATTTCGCGCGTCTTGCGGCAAGCGGCGCTCAATATCGAGACCTTGATCGAAGCCGCCAACGGGCGTGAAGGCCTAGAAAAACTCCAGGCTCACCCTGACATCCACTTGGTGGTCACGGACATCAACATGCCGGAAATGAACGGTGTCGACTTCCTGCGCACACTGCGCCTGCAAAAGAGCAAAGAGCAACTGCCCGTTTTCATGATCACGACCGAAGGTGGTGATGCCATGCGCCTTGCAGCGATGGCCTTGGGAGCCAACGGCTACATCACCAAGCCGTTCACCCCGGAGACCATACAGGCGGCGCTAGGGCGCTATGCGGCCTAGCCGAAACGAGATCCGCACATGGCGCTCCGTACTCCTCGTCGCTCTGAAATCGTTGGCGCCCTCAAGGCTTCGGTCAACGATGTCTTTTCTAGCGTGATGATCTCCTTCAAGGAGGCCGTGCGCACCCAAGCGCCCGGATCTGCCACATCACCACCGAGTGACGCCATGGAGCTGCACAGTTGCACTTCGATCAAGATCGAGGGCGAACTCGAGGCCACTGTCATCCTGCGCTGCGATGCTTCGGGAGCATCGGATATTGCCCACGATCTGTTGATGCTTGGCCCAGATGAAACACTTGCCGTGGATGAGATCGACGACGCTCTGGGCGAGTGTGCAAACCTCATCGTCGGCAAGGTCAAGACCGATTTGCTCGATCCGATCGGAACGTTTCGGCTGGGTCTACCGCAAAAAATCGACACCACGTTGCCGCAGCCTTGGAAGCCCGCCGGCCACCAGCTCTACCGGCTCAAGGAGGGCGTGATCTCGATCGAACTGTGGTGCGACGCGCTCGAAGCCGAACCGCCCTTGACGGATGCAGGCGCAACGGCCGCCAAGCTCTCCTCCCCTGATGCGGTCGCGACGATCGTACAATCGATCGAGAGTTCCGTGGGCGATGTGTTGCGCATGGTCTCGGAGCGTAGCTTGGAGTTCGGCGCTCCCGCTGTCCAATTGGCGCTGACGGTTCCACCTACTCCGGATGGCGTCTACATTTCGTACAAGCTCGTCTTCGAGAAATCGGGAGTAGCCAACACGGGCTCGCTGCTGCTTGCGCTACCCGAATCAATTGCCCTGGCCTGCTATCTGATGATGGTCCCCGAAGAAGCAGTGACAGCTCGACGCCTGGAGAAGGACCTGGATCGCGCGACGATGGATGCCATGCTCGAAATCGGAAACTTCATCGGCAGCGCCGTGGACTCCGCTGTGCGCGGAGCTCTGCCCGCCGGACCAAAAGTGCGTTCGAGCGGGTGCCAAGGCGTGCGACCCGGTCGCGCCCCGGTGTTGCGCGGCCTACAGGGCTCGCTTTGGGTGGCTGACTTCGAAGTCAAGTTGCACAACTACCCTGCATCCAAAGGCATGCTCCTGCTGCCAGCAGACGTCTTGTAGCCATCTTTGGATCTGACAAGACAAGAAAACATCGAGGCTTCTGCGACGGCGTTGGTTCCTACGCAACCACATGGACCCCACGATGTGGACCGAAGGCGGTGACTTCGACCGGTCGCGGCTGGGTGCAGTCCGCCAGTCGCTAGAACACGTGGCTCGAAATCCGTTGGGGAGAGTCGTTCTGCGCAGCAAGCTGGGAACGTAGCATGCCAATTGTCCGACTCGTCCATGCTCGCATAGCAATGCGCACGTGCTCGTAAGCTAGGCCGAGCGCTGAAGTGGTCTGCCTGCGCGTTCTGCGCAAGACAACCGTACATGGGTTCCGAGTTCCGAACCAAGCGGTTCTCTTGCTGGCCTAGCAGCTCTAGCCGGTAAGTCTCTCAGGCAGCTTGCGGGTCGACTCCCGTTGGGTCCGGCGCGGGCGGCTACGCTCCCGTACTGAATCGGATTCAGGCCAGACGCGATTCATGAGTGACCTAACCTCACGGGCGGGCTCACTGTGACGTTTGCCCCGTGACAGCCGGGCGAGCTGGCTCGTTTGCGCGCGTTGGGCTCGAACCTGCACGAGCACTGTATTGAGCTCGAGTCTGGAGTCGACCGCGTTGTGGAGCGACGAATTCGTTCCACTGGCGCGCCGGCGTGGAAGTCCCCCACTACGAGCGAGAGAGAACCATGCCGAGATACGAACGAATGCGATCCCCCACTGCGCACTTTGGCCGAGGTCCCTATTCATCAAGAGCCGTAGAATCGGCGGCAGAGGATTCACAACCATGAAAAGAGCGACGCACGCTGTAGCAGGGGGAGTTCGGGCGCCGCGCGGCGTCAGGGCTCGGCGCCATGATCCGTACCGGGGCGATGGCAAGTTGCCGGGATCGGCTTACTGAGGCAGCTGTGCTGCCACGTATCAGCGTGGCCGCTGGAGTTGGAAGCCCAAAGCCTCCACAGCCGTTGCGAGAACTTGCCCGGCCTGTCGCCGGATCGAAGAAAAGCTGCCGGCTGGAATGCTGCACATCCACAAGGACCTGACGGCGCGGCCCGAGGAACTGGTGCACCTGGTTCGCATTCTGGAGCACCACGAACGCATGGAACATCCTCTCGAGCGTGTGATGTCGATCGTTGACGCGGGAAAGATGCTGGTGGTTCACACGACAGGCATTCGCATGGCCCATCAAATTGCCGACGCCGTCTCGAGCGCGTTCCACGCCGAGGTCAAGTCCGACTTTCTGAACGATCAAGAGTTGGTTCGGATTCGAGTTGCGCCCCGCCCGGCACGCTGATTCGCCCACGCCGCGCGCGGCATCGTGGCGGCCGTCAAGGTCACGCGTGGGCAGAAGGTCGCGTCTGGTGAGGCGCTCGTGCTGCTGGCCGACGACGCGCAACGCGCGCAGCACTCCTTGACCGAACGCGCCCTCGAAGTGGCCGAGGCCGCCGGCACGAAGAGTTGCATCGCCGCGGACCACGCCGAACAAGAGCTCAAACGCAGTTGGGACCTGGCGGTCGGCGAGCGCACGCACGAAATCGGCCTGTTGCGTGCGATCGGCGCGACGCGGCGCGAAATTCTGTGGACCCTTCTGACCGAGTCGGCGGTCTTGGCTGGCCTGGGCGGCCTTTTCGGGCTCGCGCTCGGTTACGGCGCCGCAGCGCAGCTGCGCATGCTCGTTCCAGCGTTGCCCATCCAGACATCGACGGGCTTCGCGCTCGCGGGACTGGCGCTCAGCGTCGCTACGGGCCTCGTGGCAGGAGCCGCGCCCGCTCGACGCGCCGCGCAACTGGACCCCATCGAGTCGCTGCGCGCGGAGTGAAGCACTAGCCCGCGCGGCTGCTCGCTCGGTGCCTAAGCACTACTGCGGACTTGGGGCCTAGGTTGGGATGTCCTAGGTGTGGGTCGCGTTCCGCCGATCAACTCTTTCTACCGCAGCAAGAGCTGACAGCCGAGGATCAGCGCATGGGCCGCATCGAGACCGAATCCGAAGAGCGGAGTCGTCGCAAGTTCGAGTTCTTGTGCGCTGCCACCGAAAACGGCGAAATCGATGCCTTCGAGGACCTAGGCTCGGAGGATCTGGCGCTGCTGACGGCCCGGACAAAGACCGGCCAGCGCGTGCAGGACCTGTTCGATCGTCTGAAGCTGGCTGGTGGCGAGCGCGATTGAGCACTGCGGGTGGACGGGCTTCCGCACGCCGACCGTTCAGCTTGGTCTAGTCCGCGGCGACGGGTGATTCGCACCTGGTTTCTCAAACCAACGGAACGAAACGCACGTCGCATAGCTTCTCTTCACGGTATCGGTCGCGACTTTCGCGCGTGATACGCAAGAGCTCCTGCTGGCCGGCACCATCCCCCACCGGGATGACGAGGCGTCCGCCGATCGCGAGTTGGTCCTTGAGCGCCGCCGGCACCTCGGTTCCGCCGGCCGCAACTACGATGGCGTCGAACGGAGCCGCATCCGCACAGCCGTAGGTGCCGTCGCCATGCCGAACATGGACGTTGCGATAGCCGCTGCGTCTCAAGCGCTCGGCTGCAGTGCGGGCCAATAGCTCGTGGCGCTCGATCGTGAAGACATCGCGCGCGATCTCGCCCAGCACGGCAGCGGCGTACCCGGAGCCGGTGCCGACCTCGAGCACGCGCGAGTCGGGTTTCAAGCGCAGAGCTTCCAGCATGTACGCAACGATGTAGGGTTGCGAAATGGTCTGCCCTTCCTCGATCGGAAGCGGAGCGTCTTCGTAGGCGTGTTTTCCAAGATACAAAGGCACAAAGTCTTCCCGGCGCACTTTGCGCATCGCGTCGAGCACCGCCTGGGACTTGATTCCGCGCGCAGCAATTTGCCGATCAACCATCCTTCTGCGCTGATCCTCGAAGCTGTCGATTGCTCCCATAGGAGGCGCCCTTCCTAGCGTGAGCCCGATTGGATCACTCCTCGTTACGCTCCAAGTCGTATTTCGACACAGGATTGGACGGATGGCGAGTCCGGGGCGAGCCGGATGCACGTTTCCACGGGGCTTGGGGAATGAACCAAACCCAACGCTGCGCGTGGTCCCGGTCGAATACGAACTAGTTCTGCGGGCGCTGCGCGTCGTGCGCCGTAGAACGCTGGGGGGAATCGTCCCATATCCAAGTAGTTGCCCTACCCACTCTATATCCAGCACCCCCATGAATCACCCCAGCCTTCGCTCCGCGTTGCTTTGCGCCTCCATCGTTGCCCTTGGGGCCGCGAGCAAGGCCCAGAATGTCTACATGTACGACGACGGCACGGCCGAGACGGCCTTGTCCTTCTCCGCCCAGCAGGTGGATTACGCCTGGTTCCAGACCTTCGATGCCGTAGGAGGCAGCGACGTCATCGGCTCGATTCAGGTCAGCGTAGGAGCGGATGTGCCCAGCGGCACGCCCATCACGCTGTGCGTCTGGGAAGACATTTCCGACCTCGGCGACCCGTCCTCCTGGTCATTCTTGACCAGCGTTTCGGGAACCGTGGCACACGGCGGCCACGCA